>NZ_JBLKCZ010000002.1:438939-519193 GCF_047530595.1 Enterobacter sp. 01-M-02-SI-ECC
GTAAATCGCCGCTTCGGCGATTTACAGCCGGACCAGGACATCGCTGTAAGTTATTCACTTGCCTGATACAAAATTCATCGCTTCAGGTTAATAAATTTCTGGGAAACCCTCAGCCCGGTTGGAGCAGATTAAAAAACTCAGTGGTGCTGTACCGCCACAATGTCGAGCAGATGACGGTCGGTTTGCTCAGGACATAAACCCGCCTGCTGCGCATTATGGATCTCATCCGCCAGCGTCTTCAGCAGCATGCCATCCTGCTGCTGCTCTTTGTCCATATCACGTAAGAATTTGAGCGTCGTAATGTCCTGCTGCGCTTTGGCTTCATCGGCCAGTTTGCTGAGCGTGCTGCAACGTTGCTCGTACTCTTCAAGCGTTTTCTGAAACAGTTCTTCCAGGCAGGAGTAGTTTTCGTTGATCCCATCAAGGGCTTTAACGACAGGATTTGCCCCTGCGGCTTTCAGAAAATTGAAGACACGCATCATATGGGTGACGTTACTTTGCGCCTGCGAGCGAAAGAATGTAGCAGACCCCGTAAGACTATTCTCGGCACACCACGCACTTAAGTGAAGGTGCAGGTTCGAGGCGTAGAACTCAAGGTTCATCTGCGCGTTAAGTTTTTGCATCATCGTTTGGGTAGCCATACTCATATCCTTATTGACTGTGGGACGTGATGTCCGTTGCTTAACCTGAGCGCCAGGCAAATACGAAGAAAAGAGCAGAAATAGACATTCTGCCGTGACCGAAGTCGACCGAAATTCACTTCCTGTGTTCGATATAAATAAGCATACCCTTGTCTTGAGTCTAAGAAAACTCTTAATCAGGCTGTATTTACCATACATTACAAAGTTTAATATAGTACATAAATACAATTAGCTCGCCATGAATTGAATGTGACTTAATAAGCTAATAATTAAGGATTTTTATCATTAAGGCACACTGTTACTCTTTCGGGGATATTAAGTTGGAATATTACTCCGAGAAAAAGAGAAATACGGTTTAATCGTTTCGAATATATGATGTGCCAAAAAAATTGCGCTAAATCAATTTCTGCGAAATAACGTTTTTACAGGTGCGTTGTACATCCTTGATGAAAAACATGTTGAACCCCTTTAACGCCAGCTGCGTTTTGCCCGCTGAGGGGCATCAGGGATATCTTGGCTAATCTTATGGATAATTCTGCTTAACCCCTTTCTATTTGTCTGACAAATCCCGCATTTTTTATGTCATTTTTCGCTGAATTTATGTACGCAATTACTGTAATTCTGCGGTGTGATGGGGCTCTCTTATGGATGATTAATTTCCCGCTAAAACTATCACCAGCAATAACGCTTATGACGAGGTAAGCGCTAATGCCTTGTTTTAAGTCCGATTAAATAAGAAGCACGCACTTATTCCCTACAGAAAAGAATGCTAAAGCTGGAGTTTACCATGCACAAATTTACTAAAGCGCTGGCGGCCATCGGTCTGGCTGCCGTTATGTCACAATCCGCTATCGCTGAGAATTTAAAACTCGGTTTTTTGGTAAAACAGCCCGAAGAGCCCTGGTTCCAGACTGAATGGAAATTCGCAGATAAAGCCGGGAAAGATTTAGGTTTTGAAGTCATTAAAATCGCCGTGCCTGACGGCGAAAAAACCCTGAACGCCATCGACAGCCTTGCGGCCAGCGGTGCAAAAGGTTTCGTTATCTGTACCCCTGATCCAAAGCTGGGATCGGCGATTGCGGCGAAGGCGCGCGGTTACGACATGAAGGTCATCGCGGTTGACGATCAGTTCGTCAACGCTAAAGGCAAGCCGATGGATACCGTCCCGCTGGTCATGATGGCGGCGACAAAAATTGGCGAACGCCAGGGCCAGGAGCTCTATAAAGAGATGCAAAAGCGCGGCTGGGATGTCAAAGAGACCGCGGTAATGGCTATCACGGCTGACGAGCTGGACACCGCCCGTCGTCGTACTACCGGTTCAATGGATGCGCTGAAAGCAGCCGGCTTCCCGGAAAAACAGATCTATAAAGTCCCAACCAAATCCAACGATATCCCGGGCGCTTTCGACGCCGCGAACTCTATGCTGGTCCAGCATCCGGAGGTCAAACACTGGCTGGTGGTCGGCATGAACGACAACACCGTGCTGGGCGGGGTACGCGCGACGGAAGGCCAGGGCTTCAAGGCGCCTGACGTGATCGGGATTGGCATCAACGGCGTTGACGCCGTCAGCGAGCTGTCCAAAGCGCAGGCTACCGGCTTCTACGGTTCTCTGCTGCCGAGCCCGGACGTTCACGGCTACAAATCCAGTGAGATGCTCTACAACTGGGTAACCAAAGGGGCCGAACCGCCGAAATTTACCGAAGTGACCGACGTGGTGCTGATTACCCGCGACAACTTCAAAGAGGAGCTGGCGAAAAAAGGGCTGGGCGGTAAGTAATACGCTGTGATTGTGCCCCTCATGCTTCGTGAGGG
Organism: Enterobacter sp. 01-M-02-SI-ECC; assembly: GCF_047530595.1. NCBI lineage: Bacteria > Pseudomonadati > Pseudomonadota > Gammaproteobacteria > Enterobacterales > Enterobacteriaceae > Enterobacter > Enterobacter sp. 01-M-02-SI-ECC. The sequence continues at coordinate 441,393 of NZ_JBLKCZ010000002.1, forward strand.
GCCAGACGTACACACTACAGGAATCACGGAGACGTTATGCGACAGTCTGATCCGTATCTCTCTTTTCGCGGCATCGGGAAAACTTTCCCCGGTGTTAACGCGCTGACCGATATCAGCTTCGACTGCTATGCCGGCCAGGTTCACGCCCTGGTGGGGGAAAACGGCGCGGGGAAATCCACGCTGTTGAAGATCCTCAGCGGCAACTATGCACCTACGACCGGCACGCTGGCCATTCGCGGCGAAGAGGTGGCGTTTGCCGATACCACGGCGGCGCTCAATGCCGGGGTTGCGATCATCTATCAGGAGCTGCACCTCATTCCTGAGATGACCGTGGCGGAAAACATCTATTTAGGACAGCTCCCGCATAAAGGCGGAGTGGTAAATCGTTCGCTACTTAATTATGAAGCGGGGCTGCAGCTTAAACACCTGGGTCTGAACGTCGATCCCCAGACGCCGCTGAAATATCTCTCCATCGGCCAGTGGCAGATGGTTGAAATTGCCAAGGCGCTGGCGCGTAACGCCAGAATTATCGCCTTCGATGAGCCCACCAGTTCGCTCTCTGCGCGTGAAATAGAAAATCTGTTCCGCGTGATCCGCGAATTGCGTCAGGAAGGCCGTACGATTTTGTATGTCTCGCACCGCATGGAAGAGATATTTGCCCTGAGCGACGCCATCACCGTCTTTAAAGATGGGCGCTATGTGCGCACCTTTACCGACATGCAGCAGGTTAACCATGACCAGCTTGTTCAGGCGATGGTCGGACGCGAGCTGGGTGATATTTATCACTGGCAGCCGCGTCAGTATGGCCCTGAACGCCTGCGCCTGGACAGCGTCAAAGCGCCGGGCGTGCGCACGCCTATTTCGTTATCCGTTCGCAGCGGCGAAATTGTCGGCCTGTTTGGTCTGGTGGGGGCGGGGCGCAGTGAATTAATGAAAGGCCTGTTCGGTGGAACCCGTATTACCGAAGGGCAGGTTTCTATTGACGGTGAACGGGTCGATATCCAGAAACCGGCCCACGCGATCGGGGCGGGCATGATGCTCTGCCCGGAAGACCGTAAAGCAGAGGGCATTATTCCGGTGCATTCGGTACGCGACAACATCAATATTTCCGCCCGCCGCAAGTTTATTCGCGCAGGCTGCCTGATAAACGATGGCTGGGAGTCGAGCAATGCCGACCACCATATTCGCTCGCTGAATATTAAAACGCCGGGTCCGGAACAGCTGATCATGAATCTGTCAGGCGGAAACCAGCAGAAGGCGATTTTAGGCCGCTGGCTGTCCGAAGATATGAAGGTCATTTTGCTGGATGAGCCGACGCGCGGTATCGATGTGGGGGCAAAACACGAGATTTATAACGTGATCTATGAGCTGGCAAAACGCGGCGTGGCGGTGCTCTTCGCCTCCAGCGATCTGCCGGAGGTGCTTGGCGTGGCCGACCGCATTGTGGTGATGCGTGAAGGCGAAATTGCCGGTGAATTACTTCATGAACAGGCGAATGAACAACAGGCGTTGAACCTCGCCATGCCTAAAGTCAGCCAGGCTGTCGCCTGAGTAAGGAGTTAATGATGTCCTCTGTTACTACATCCGGAGCGCCTAAGTCGAAGTCGGCGCTGAGTTTTGGACGTATCTGGGATCAGTACGGCATGCTTGTGGTCTTTGCCGCGCTGTTCCTCGCCTGCGCGATCTTTGTTCCTAACTTTGCCACCTTCATTAATATGAAGGGGCTGGGGCTGGCCATTTCCATGTCCGGGATGGTGGCCTGCGGGATGCTGTTCTGTCTGGCCTCCGGCGATTTTGACCTGTCGGTAGCGTCGGTGATTGCCTGTGCGGGCGTCACGACGGCAGTGGTGATCAACATGACGGAGAGCCTGTGGATTGGCGTTCTGGCCGGTCTGCTACTCGGCGTCATCAGCGGTCTGGTGAACGGGTTTGTTATCGCACGCCTGAAGATTAACGCCCTGATCACCACGCTTGCGACAATGCAAATTGTCCGCGGGCTGGCCTATATTATCTCCGACGGTAAAGCTGTGGGGATTGAAGACGAGCGCTTCTTTACCCTGGGTTACGCCAACTGGCTGGGTCTGCCTGCGCCAATCTGGCTGACCGTGGCCTGCCTGATCCTGTTCGGCTTCCTGCTCAACCGGACCACCTTTGGCCGCAATACGCTGGCGATTGGCGGTAACGAAGAGGCCGCTCGTCTGGCCGGGGTGCCGGTAGTGCGAACCAAGATTATTATCTTTGTGCTCTCAGGGCTGGTTTCTGCCGCTGCGGGAATTATTCTTGCGTCGCGCATGACCAGCGGCCAGCCGATGACCTCTATTGGTTACGAGCTGATCGTGATTTCGGCCTGCGTTTTAGGGGGCGTTTCCCTCAAGGGCGGCATCGGAAAAATCTCATATGTGGTGGCCGGTATCCTGATTTTAGGCACGGTAGAGAACGCCATGAACCTGCTGAATATTTCGCCGTTCTCGCAGTACGTCGTGCGTGGCCTGATCCTGCTGGCAGCGGTGATTTTCGACCGTTACAAGCAAAAAGCGAAGCGTACCGTTTAGTCCTTTTCCCCACCTTTTATTGCTCAACTTATAACCATAGTTGACCCCTTAACCGCCTCGCCAGTAATACTGGCGGGGCGGTTGTCAAATGGCGAGCCACGTCACACTGTCTATACTCACATGACTATGAAAGAGGTAAAGGCGTTTACCTCTCGTAAACCGTAAGGAGGAAAAGGGTGGCTGACTTGTTAACCGCACCGCCTGTACTGCCCGGAAAATATGCTTTCTTTTTTGACCTCGACGGGACGCTCGCCGGGATCCAGCCGCATCCTGACGACGTGGTCGTCCCGGATACGGTGCTAGAGAATTTGCAGCAGCTCTCAAGACTGAACGAGGGCGCATTGGCATTGATTTCAGGGCGCTCAATGGCCGAGCTGGACGTGCTCGCCAGTCCTTACCACTTTCCGCTAGCCGGTGTACACGGAGCGGAGCGCCGCGATATCCATGATCAACTGCACGTTGTATCACTTCCTGAGACCTTAATTAAGGCGTTACACACTCAACTCTCCTCGGCGCTTGAGTCGCTTCCGGGCACTGAACTGGAAGAGAAGGGCATGGCTTTCGCTTTGCACTATCGGCAGGCACCGCATCACGAGGCGGCGGTCTTTGCGATTGCTCGCAGCGTGGCCGATGCACACCCGCAGCTCGCGCTGCAGCCGGGGAAGTGCGTCGTTGAGATAAAACCTGAGGGGATTAATAAAGGTGCTGCTATTGCGGCGTTTATGGCGGAACCGCCATTTAAGGGACGTACACCGGTATTTATTGGCGATGACCTGACCGACGAGGCCGGGTTTCGCGTGGTGAATCAGGCCGAAGGGATCGCCGTCAAGGTGGGGCCTGGTGACACCGTTGCCGAATGGCGACTGGCGGATGTCGCCAGCGTCTGGCAGTGGATATCTGACATCGCTAACCAGCAACAACAACAAATAGCGCAAAGCAAAGGGGGAAACCATTATGGGTCGCTTAGTCGTCGTCTCTAACCGAATCGCACCGCCTGACGATAAAAAAGCCAGTGCAGGTGGCCTGGCGGTAGGGGTGTTAGGTGCCTTAAAAGCCGCTGGCGGGCTGTGGTTTGGCTGGAGTGGAGAAATCAGTGAAGAAGAGAAACCGCTCAAAAAGGTGACGCGCGGAAACATTACGTGGGCTTCATTTGCATTGAAAGAGAAAGACTATGACGAGTATTACTCGCAGTTCTCAAATGCCGTCCTGTGGCCTGCGTTCCACTATCGTCTTGACCTGGTCAAATTCCAGCGTGAATCCTTCGAAGGCTACTCGCGTGTGAATGCGCTGCTGGCGGATAAACTGCTGCCATTAATCGAAGAAGACGATATTTTATGGATCCACGATTATCACCTGTTGCCCTTCGCGCGCGAGCTGCGAAAAAGAGGGGTAAATAACCGCATTGGCTTCTTCCTGCACATCCCGTTCCCTACGCCGGAAATTTTTACCGCGCTGCCGCCGCATGAAGAGCTGCTGGAGGCGCTGTGCGATTACGATTTGCTGGGCTTCCAGACCGAAAATGACCGCCTCGCTTTCCTTGACTCCGTGTCTGGCAAAGCGCGTCTGGTGACCAAAGGCGGGAAAACCCATACGGCGTGGGGGAAAACCTTCCACACCGAGGTCTATCCAATAGGGATTGAACCTGACGAAATCGCGGAGCAGGCTTCCGGCCCGCTGCCGCCGAAGCTGGCGCAGCTTAAGAATGAACTCAAGCACGTGAAAAATATCTTCTCGGTTGAGCGTCTTGATTATTCCAAAGGGCTACCGGAGCGCTTCCTGGCGTATGAAACGCTGCTGGATAAATACCCGCAGCATCACGGGAAAATCCGCTATACCCAGATCGCGCCGACGTCGCGCGGTGAGGTTCAGGCCTATCAGGATATTCGCCATCAGCTGGAGACAGAAGCAGGGCGCATTAATGGCCGCTACGGCCAGCTGGGCTGGACGCCGCTGTTTTACCTGAATCAACACTTTGACCGTAAGATCCTGATGAAGGTCTTCCGCTATGCGGACGTTGGGCTAGTCACGCCGCTGCGCGACGGGATGAACCTGGTGGCGAAAGAGTATGTGGCGGCCCAGGATCCTGCCGACCCGGGTGTTCTGGTGCTTTCCCAGTTTGCCGGGGCCGCAAATGAGCTCACGTCGGCGCTCATCGTTAACCCTTACGACAGGGATGACGTGGCTAACGCGCTGAATCGCGCCCTGACAATGCCGCTCACGGAACGTATTTCCCGCCATGCTGACATGATGGAAACAATCCGGAAGAACGATATTAACCACTGGCAGGCGCGTTTTATTCAGGATCTCCGGGATATCGCTCCGCAAAGTCATGAAGGCGATCTGCAAAAAAAGATCGCGACCTTCCCTAAACTCGCCTGATTTACTGCTGGGGGGTTAATGCCCCCCAAGCGGCACTAATAGCACATCGACCTGGCTCGACGCGACAATAGATTTCGCCGCGCAGGCTGCCCGCGATAAAAAGCTGTGGTTATGGTTCCCGCAAATCACTAAATCAATATTTTGTTTACGACACATATCGAGAATATGGGCGTTAAGTTCCCCGGTCGCAATAACGGTCTCATAAACAGGATATTGTGCCTTTTCCACTAATTCGCGCAGAAATTGCTGCGTTTCTTCCTGCAGAACCTCGCGAATATCCTCCAGCATGGGGGCGGCCAGCTGATTATACATCTCCGGCTCGGCAGCGAGCGTGATGAGGCTGATGCGGGCATTGTGGGGTCTGGCAATGGAAACTGCCCGGGCGACGAGCTGATGGCTTTCGGGGGAAACTGCAACGGAAACAAGAAGATGGGAGTAACTCATGGCGCACTCCTTGGATGTCTGAAAGACAGCGTTTAACCACCTTTACCGCGAAATCTCCGGTTCTGCAAGAGCAGATTACGACATTAGTGTGAAGCTTATCATAATTATTCATTAATTATTCTTATAAGAAGAATAACTGAAAAATGCGCCTAAATGAAAAAAATTAACAACTTAACGTAAATCACACAAATCCACGCTTTGACTGTTAAATCGTTTTGATGCGTTACAAACTCATTTCGAATGATCACGTCCTGAAACAACTTTTTTGTACTAGCTGCATAACTATATGTTTTTTCACGGTAAGAAAAATGTTTCCAGGAGAGGGGCCTGATGTAAATGTTTCCGCGCGGCGCTTACGGCAGGAAAAGCACGTTGCATGCCAGTTCGGATCACCCTTCTGCATGAGTATTCGTCAATTAAGAATACAAAACAGTACTGATTGTCTAAATATTGAACAAATTACAAGTCATACTGATGGATTTATGGGTCATATTCACTTAAATTGTGTGACGTGGATCACATTTTTTTTTAAATTTGAGGGTGGCTGGATTGTATGTGTCAAAACTGACGAGTAGAGTTTGCGTCGAATTAGGAAAAATCTTAGTTATTTGTAAGAAATGATAAATCATGTAAGAGACGCATTCGCGGTTTCTCTCTTACGGTTTCAGTGAATACAAACCTAAATTCAACTATGCATTTAGCCTTTTCTTTTTTATACCGGGTGATTTCCCGGCGACATCACGGGGTGCGGTCTTTCCGCATAAAAATAATAGTTGGTTATTCGGGATGGGAACAATGCATACATCCGAGTTGCTAAAACATATCTATGACATCAATTTGTCGTATTTACTGCTCGCGCAGCGTTTGATTAGTCAGGACAAGGCGTCCGCGATGTTTCGTCTGGGTATTAACGAAGAAATGGCAACCATGCTGGGCGGCTTAACCCTCCCGCAGATGGTTAAACTGGCTGAAACGAATCAACTGGTTTGCCAGTTCCGTTTCGATGATTCGCAGACAATAACGCGTCTGACGCAGGAATCCCGTGTGGACGATCTCCAACAGATCCATACCGGTATTCTTCTTTCCACTCGCTTGCTTAACGAAATCAGCCAGCCTGATGACGCAGCCCGTAAGAAAAGGGCCTAGCAATGAGCGAGAAAAGCATTGTTCAGGAAGCGCGTGACATACAGTTGGCCATGGAGCTGATTACGCTGGGTGCTCGTTTACAAATGCTGGAAAGCGAGACTCAGCTGAGCCGTGGTCGTCTCATCAAGCTGTACAAAGAGTTACGTGGTAGTCCCCCGCCGAAAGGCATGCTGCCGTTTTCTACCGACTGGTTTATGACGTGGGAGCAGAATATTCATGCTTCCATGTTCTGTAATGCCTGGCAGTATCTTCTCAAAACCGGTTTGTGCAGCGGCGTTGACGCCGTAATCAAAGCGTACAAACTTTACCTTGAACAATGCCCACAGCAGGAAGAAGGCCCTCTGCTGGCGCTGACCCGCGCATGGACGCTGGTGCGTTTTGTTGAGAGCGGAATGCTTGAACTGTCGCGCTGCAACTGCTGCGACGGCAATTTTATTACCCATGCTCATCAGCCTGCAGGCAGCTTCGCCTGTAGTTTATGTCAGCCTCCATCCCGCGCAGTAAAAAGACGTAAACTTTCCCGGGATGCTGCCGATATTATTCCACAACTGCTGGATGAACAGATCGAACAAGCTGTTTAACCCGAACGTGTGGGAAAGATTCCAGCAGCGGTAAGCAATTACCGCTGCTTTTTTTTACCCCGCAAACGGTAAACGCTGCGAGCTGGACGTCCTTGCCATAGTCACTAGCGGAAGGATGATGTCGTGCTTATCTTATTAGGTTACCTGGTAGTTCTCGGTACAGTTTTCGGCGGTTACATGATGACCGGCGGGCACCTTGGAGCACTCTATCAACCGGCTGAACTTATTATCATCGGCGGCGCAGGGGTAGGGGCTTTTATCGTTGGTAACAACGGTAAATCGATCAAGGGCACGCTGAAAGCGATTCCGTTGCTGTTCCGTCGCTCGAAATACACCAAAAGTATGTATATGGATCTGCTGGCATTGCTCTATCGCCTGATGGCGAAGTCGCGTCAGCAGGGCATGTTCTCGCTTGAACGGGATATTGAAAACCCGAAAGAAAGCGAAATTTTTGCCAGCTATCCGCGAATTCTTGCTGACGCCATGATGCTGGATTTCATCGTCGACTATCTGCGACTCATCATCAGCGGCAACATGAATACCTTCGAAATCGAAGCGCTGATGGACGAAGAGATTGAAACCCACGAAAGCGAATCTGAAGTGCCGGCCAACAGCCTGGCGCTGGTCGGCGACTCGCTTCCGGCATTCGGTATCGTTGCCGCGGTAATGGGCGTGGTTCACGCCCTGGCCTCGGCAGACCGTCCGGCAGCCGAGCTGGGCGCGCTGATTGCCCACGCGATGGTGGGGACTTTCCTCGGTATTTTGCTGGCGTACGGCTTCATTTCGCCGCTGGCGAGCGTTCTGCGCCAGAAGAGCGCGGAAACCACCAAAATGATGCAGTGCGTGAAGATCACGCTGCTCTCTAACCTCAACGGTTACGCGCCACCGATCGCGGTTGAGTTTGGCCGTAAAACGCTTTACTCCAGCGAGCGTCCGTCGTTTATCGAGCTTGAAGAACACGTGCGTGCGGTGAAAAACCCAAACCAACAGACGACAACTGAGGACGCATGAAAAACCAGTCCCATCCGATCGTCATCGTAAAAAAACGCAAGCACAAGGGCGGCGGGCATGGCGCGCACGGCTCGTGGAAAATTGCGTACGCCGACTTTATGACCGCAATGATGGCGTTCTTTCTGGTGATGTGGCTGATCTCCATTTCCAGCCCAAAAGAACTGATCCAGATTGCCGAATATTTCCGTACGCCGCTGGCAACGGCGGTGGCCGGTGGGCCGCGTATCTCTAACAGCGAAAGCCCGATCCCGGGCGGCGGCGATGATTACACACAGCAGAAGGGTGAGGTGAAAAAAGAGCCGAACATCGACGAGCTGAAAAGAAAGATGGAGCAGGCGCGTCTGAAGAAACTGCGTGGCGATCTCGATCAGCTGATTGAGGCGGATCCGAAGCTGCGCGCGCTGCGCCCGCATCTGAAGATCGACCTGGTGCAGGAAGGGCTGCGTATTCAGATTATCGACAGCCAGAACCGCCCAATGTTTAAAACCGGGAGTGCGGAAGTCGAACCCTACATGCGCGACATTCTGCGTGCCATTGCACCGGTGCTGAACGGCATTCCTAACCGAATCAGCCTGTCAGGACACACGGATGATTTCCCGTACGCCAGTGGGGAGAAAGGATACAGCAACTGGGAGCTTTCTGCCGATCGTGCCAACGCCTCGCGTCGCGAGCTGGTGGCAGGTGGGCTTGATGATGGCAAGGTACTGCGCGTAGTCGGCATGGCCGCAACCATGCGCGTTTCCGACCGCGGGCCGGATGATGCCATCAACCGTCGTATCAGTCTTTTAGTGCTGAACCAGCAGGCGGAGCAGGCCATCCTGCATGAAAACGCCGAAAGTCAGAATGAGTCACTGGACGATTTAAAACAGCCTGGGGCCGTTCCTTCGGCTGCCGTTCCAACATCGCCACCAGCCAATCCGAGGTGATAGCGTGAGCATGGATATTAGCGATTTTTACCAGACATTCTTTGATGAAGCCGACGAATTGTTGGCCGATATGGAGCAACACTTGCTCGATTTGGTGCCCGAAGCACCGGACTCCGAGCAGCTCAATGCCATCTTCCGCGCGGCGCACTCTATTAAAGGCGGAGCCGGAACCTTTGGATTTACCATCCTGCAGGAAACGACCCATTTAATGGAAAACCTGCTTGATGAAGCACGACGCGGTGAGATGCAGCTCAATACCGACATTATCAACCTGTTTTTGGAAACCAAAGATATTATGCAGGAACAGCTCGACGCCTATAAAAGTTCGGCAGAGCCTGATGCCGCCAGCTTTGAATACATCTGTAACGCGCTGCGCCAGCTCGCCCTGGAAGCAAAAGGTGAGGTCGCAGCAGCCGTTGTCCCTGCGGCGAAACTGAGCGTTGTCGATGCGGTTGCTGCCGACGAGGCCGCGCCAGCCGCTGCACAAGCGGGCAAACTGCGCGTTGTGCTGTCACGTCTCAAAGAGAATGAAGTTAACCTGCTGGAAGAAGAGCTGGGTAACCTGGCGAAATTAAGCAACGTGGTAAAAGGCAAAGACAGCCTTGCCGCGACGCTTGATGACGGTATTGGCCAGGACGATATCGTGGCGGTACTGTGCTTTGTGATCGAAGCTGACCAGATCGCTTTCGAAACCGAAACGGCTGCGGTTGACGTCCCTGCCGCTGCGGAAGAGGTGGCCTCTGTCGCTCAGGCCGCCGCACCGGCTGTGGCTCCTGCGGCTCCGGCGCTGAAGGCCGTGCCAAAAGAGGCCGCGGCACCTGGCCGTGGTGAAAAGCCTGCCGCGCGCTCCAGCGAGTCAACCAGTATCCGCGTTGCCGTTGAGAAGGTCGACCAGCTGATTAACCTGGTGGGTGAACTGGTGATCACCCAGTCGATGCTGGCCCAGCGTTCTAACGAACTGGACCCGGTCACGCATGGCGATCTGATCACCAGCATGGGCCAGCTGCAGCGTAACGCCCGCGACCTGCAGGAATCGGTCATGTCCATCCGTATGATGCCGATGGAATATGTCTTCAGCCGCTTCCCGCGTCTGGTTCGCGACCTTGCCAGCAAGCTGAATAAACAGATTGAACTGACCCTGATGGGCAGCTCAACCGAACTGGATAAGAGCCTGATCGAGCGCATTATCGACCCGTTAACGCACCTGGTGCGTAACAGTCTCGACCACGGTATCGAACTGCCGGAAAACCGCATTGCCGCCGGTAAATCCCCGGTCGGCAACCTGATCCTCTCCGCGGAACACCAGGGCGGAAACATCTGCATCGAAGTGACCGACGACGGCGCGGGTCTTAACCGCGAGCGCATCCTGGCAAAAGCGATTTCGCAGGGAATGGCGGTCAATGAAAACATGACCGACGAAGAAGTGGGCATGCTCATCTTCGCGCCGGGCTTCTCTACCGCAGAGCAGGTGACCGACGTCTCCGGGCGCGGCGTGGGCATGGACGTGGTGAAACGTAATATCCAGGAGATGGGCGGCCACGTTGAGATCCAGTCTAAACAGGGTTCCGGCACCACCATTCGCATTCTGCTGCCGCTGACGCTGGCGATCCTCGACGGCATGTCTGTCAAAGTGGCGGACGAAGTCTTTATCCTGCCGCTGAACGCCGTGATGGAATCCCTGCAGCCGCGTGAAGAAGATCTGCATCCGCTGGCGGGCGGCGAGCGCGTGCTCGAAGTGCGCGGTGAATACCTGCCGCTGGTGGAACTGTGGAAAGTGTTCGAAGTGGACGGGGCGAAGACAGAGGCCACGCAGGGCATCGTTGTGATCCTGCAAAGCGCGGGCCGTCGCTACGCGCTGCTGGTCGATCAGCTGATTGGCCAGCACCAGGTGGTAGTGAAGAACCTCGAAAGCAACTACCGCAAAGTGCCGGGTATTTCTGCCGCCACCATTCTGGGTGATGGTAGCGTGGCGCTGATCGTCGATGTGTCGGCGCTTCAGGGTTTAAATCGTGAACAACGTGTGGCGTACACAGCCGCCTGATTAAGTAGAAGGTAATAACATGACCGGTATGAGTAATGTAACGAAACTGGCGGGCGAGCCATCAGGGCAGGAATTCCTGGTATTCACTTTAGGCGATGAGGAGTACGGCATCGATATCCTGAAAGTGCAGGAAATCCGTGGTTACGACCAGGTTACCCGCATCGCTAACACGCCTGCTTTTATTAAAGGTGTCACCAACCTGCGTGGTGTCATTGTGCCAATCGTGGACCTGCGCGTGAAGTTCAGCCAGGGCGACGTTGACTACGACGACAACACCGTGGTGATCGTTCTGAATCTGGGGCAGCGCGTGGTAGGTATCGTGGTGGACGGCGTATCTGATGTGCTTTCCCTGACCTCTGACCAAATTCGTCCTGCGCCGGAGTTTGCGGTCACGCTGTCGACCGAATACCTGACCGGCCTGGGCGCGCTCGGCGAGCGTATGCTGATCCTGGTGAACATTGAGAAGTTGCTGAACAGCGATGAGATGGCGCTGCTGGATATCGCCGCGAGTCACGTAGCGTAAGTAAATGCAAAACGGCAACCCAGGTTGCCGTTTTTTGTGTTTGCTCCCTCTCCCTGTGGGAGAGGGCAGGGGTGAGGGCATCAGGCCTCACCCTTTTTTTCACCTTACGCTTCCTGCTTTACCAGCTCAGCTTCTGCTTCCGCTTCCCGCGCGCCTTCATTCTGCGACAGCATTGCGGTTGCGATCCCATTCCCCAGCACGTTAATTGCGGAACGGCCCATATCCAGGAAGTGGTCGATCCCCATCAGCAGCAGAATACCCGCCACCGGAATGTTAAAGCTTGGAATGGTTGCTGCCAGCACTACCAGGGATGAACGAGGCACGCCCGCAATCCCTTTCGACGCCAGCATCAGAGTCAGCATCAGCACCGTCACTTCAGAGAAGCTCAGGTGAATGTTGTACGCCTGAGCGATAAACATCGAGGCGAAAGAGCAGTACACCATCGAACCCACCAGGTTGAAGGAGTAGCCAATCGGCAGAACGAAAGAGGCGATGTTGCGCGAGCAGCCAAAGCGCTCCAGCTGCTCCAGCGTTTTCGGGTAGGCGGCTTCAGAGCTGCTGGTGGTAAACGCCACCAGGACCGGGTCTTTCAGCATGCTGACCAGGCGAAACACCTCTTTTTTCAGCACCATGTAGCCCACGGCCAGCAGCACCATGCAGGTGAGAAGAATGGCAACATAGTAGCCGCCAATAAAGGAGGCGTAGTTCAGCAGAATGCCCAGACCCTGCGTGGCAATGACGGATGAAATCGCCGCGAAAATGGCCAGCGGAGCAACGTACATTACGTAACCCGTTACCTTCAGCATGATATGGGAAACCACATCCAGCGCGGCCACCAGCGGCGCGTTGAATTTTTGCCCCAGCGACGCGCCGCCGATGCCGAAGAACATCGAGAACACCACAATCTGCAGGATCTCATTGTTCGACATCGCCCCCGCGATACTGGTCGGAATGGTGTGCGACAGGAACGCTTTCAGCGTCATGCCGCCAACGGCCAGGCCGGTATCTACCGCTTCTGTCGGAACCGTCAGGTTCAGACCGCTTCCCGGATGCTCCAGCGTGACGATGAACAGGCCAACCAGAATAGAGAGCACGGATGAGCTGATAAACCACACCATCGCTTTGCCGCCAACGCGGCCAATGGTGGAGGTTTCGCCCAGCTTCATAATGCCGACGGTGAGCGTGCTGAAGACCAACGGTGCAATGACCATTTTGATCAGACGGAGGAAAATATCGGTCAGAAGGGTAATATTATCCGACCAGGCTTTGATGGCATCCGCAGATGCATACTCATGAATTGCTGCCCCTGAAAGAATACCCGCCAGCATGAATATCACGATGAAGAGTGTGAGTTTGTTTGCACTTGCCACGAAAAAAGACCCTCTATGCGCTTCAGATGTAGCCCGCATCAATACATATAAATTTTTTATTACGATGCGGGAAGTTATTCGGCACATAAATTGACGCAAAGTGTAGGGGGATACAACTCCTTTTTAAGTTTTATTAATTTTGTTGTTAATACGCTGACGATATATTGTGATCGTCGTCACACTTTAATGGATATATTCTCCCCTGATATAAAAAAAACGCTGCCTGAATTTATTTAACTTACTGTTATTTATAATAAAATTTAGTCAATAAGACATATGCCTTATGCGTTAAGGGGCAGGTGGTCGAAGCGATATCCGTAAACTAAATTCTCAGTAACCCCTCAGAGGAACGTTAAGCGGGGCTAACATCTTGAACGACAAAAATAAAATGTGGCAAGGGAACGGAGACGTCTTCTGGAGGGTGGTAAATGAAAAGAAAACTCCTTTTGATCGGCGCAGGCACCTTACTGACTGCGACAATGGCCCATCAGGCGCTGGCCGTCACCAGCAGCGGCACCATCGGTGCAACGCTGACGCTGACAAACGGGTGTCTGATAAACGGCTCGCCCGCACAAAGTGGCATTAACTTCGGTACGCTCGATTTCGGTACCCATCCGGCAACCTTTTCCACGCTTACGACGCAGCTGAGCGGCGCCAGCGGCGGAAACACCTTCACCATTCAATGTACGACCGCCAGCTATACGGTCGCGATCACCGGTAATACCCACTCCACCGCGCCCGGCTCGGTTGTCGGTTCGCCGGGCACGCCTGAACGCTATCTGGTGAATACGGCCAACGCGGCACAGGGCGTGGCTTACAGCTTGTACAGCGACAGCGGGTTTAACACCGTGATTGCCAATAACGCCGCGCTGCCGATCGCCTCTACGGCCGGAGGGGTGGACAGTTACACCCTCTACGGACGGATTACCGGCGGCGGTAACAGCGTGACGGTCGTTCCGGGAACCTACACCGACACGATTAACGTCAGCGTCACCTACTAGTCCCGAACCGCCATGAAGGCATCTCTCACAGGTCTGCGCAAATGCGCAGAGGGACGCGTGCAGCCTTTTTTCGCGATGATCGTCGGATTGCTCATGATGCCCACGGCGGATGCGGTGACATCCCAGTCCTTTAAGGTCAGCGCGACGATTGTCCCGGGATGCGCGGTGGCCACCGGTAGCGGAGGGCTTCTCGGTACGCTGGATTTTGGCAGCCATAACGGCGTCGAGAGCGCGCCGGTCAGCACCAGCTTTGTGCCAAACGGGGCGTTGTCTATTGCCTGTACGCCAGGCGTGGCGCTGAGCATGAGCATTAATGGCGGTCAAAATTATTCATCCGTTCGTCGCATGAAGCGCGCGAACGGCGTCGATATGGTGCCATACCGGCTCTACAGCAGCAGCTCGCTGGCCGCGAACAGCGAAATTGGCGTCAACCAGGCGATAGCGGTGACCTATACCAACAGCAATAACATCGCGCTGCCGCTTTTTGGCGTGGCGCTACTGACCGGGTTTAGCCCGGCGGGAACCTATTCCGATCAGCTCACCGTGACCTTGTCATGGTAATAAAGGGAGAGTGTTGATGAAGCCATTTTTCAGACCGGTTTGTCTGGCGGGCGCGTTGGGAATGGCGGTTGCTGGCCAGGCGCAGGCGGCCGCCACCATCCTGCTCTGGCCCATCGATCCCTGGCTTGCAGCGGACGCCAACGCCACGGAACTGTGGATCCAGAACCAGGGAAACAGCGCCACGACGATGCAGGTCCGCATCGTGCGCTGGAAGCAGGAGGACGGACACGAGCGCTATACCGCGCAGCAGGACGTGGTCGCCAGCCCGCCCATCGTCACGATTGGCACAGGCAGCAAGCAGCTCATTCGCCTTATCAAACAGGCTACGGTTCCTGCAGGGGTCGAACAGGCCTATCGCATTATCGTCGATGAAATCCCCCAGCCAGATGCCAAAGCTGAACCCGCCATCGGCCTGAAATTGCAGATGCGTTACTCCATCCCTCTGTTCGTATATGGACAGGGGATCCCGACCATCAAAGAGGGGGCGCATCACGCGCTGGTGGAGACCCAAAACCTGAGCTGGCGGGTGACGCAGGCTGAGGGTAAGCCTGCGCTGGAGGTCAAAAATCGGGGGGATGTCCACGTCAGGATGAGCCAGGTGGCGCTGGAGCAGGGAGGTCAGAAACGCACGGTGGCGGAGGGATTGCTGGGTTACGTCCTGCCGGGCAGCACCCGCAGCTGGCCTATACCCGCTGGCGTTCGTCAGCCAGAGCGGATGAGCGCGCAGATTAATGCCAGGGACGAACAATGGCAGTCGACGCCCGTCAACTGAAGCCGGCGATGATGATACTGCTATGCGTCAGTTCCGCGACACTGGCCAGGCCCGGCGACGACAGTTTGCCGCCGCCTCCCCAGGCACAGGCGATAAATGATGAAGCGGTTTTCCAGCTGGCCATCGTGGTCAATCACTACGACACCGGCCTGGTCGTGCCCGTGACGCAGCGTAAAGGCGCTTTCTTTATCTCCAGCGCCGATTTGCTGCGCGCGGGGCTGCCCCCGGCGCACGTTCCCACTGGCGAGGTAAATCTCTCCTCGCTTGCTCAGGTTCGGGTGGAGTACGACAGCGCCGCGCAGCGCCTGCTGCTGACCGTTCCCCGCGACTGGGTGACGGCCCGCGTGACGCCTTTCAGCCCGCAAGCGGCGCAGGCCAAACCGCACTTCGGGCGCGGCGCGCTGCTGAATTACGATCTCTACACCAACCACACGGAACATATCGGCGGTCAGGCGTCGATCTGGCATGAGTTCCGCTACTTCAACGAGAACGGCTCGTTTTCCTCGACCGGTTACGCGCGGGAAAATTTCACCGGTAACCACGGCCAGCAGGAAGGGTATGTCCGCTATGACACGACCCTGCTGTTCACCAACGAAGATGACGCGATGAGCTGGAGCGCCGGGGACGTGATCAGCGATGCCCTGAGCTGGAGCTCCAGCGTGCGAATAGGGGGGATAAGCGTCGGGCGGGATTTCTCCCTGCGTCCTGACCTGGTGACATGGCCGCTGCCCGAGTTCGCGGGGGAAGCCGCGGTACCCACTTCGGTCGATCTCTTTATCAACGGCTATCGCTCCGGTTCAACCCAGCTTCAGCCGGGGCCTTTCACCCTGACCAATCTGCCCTATATCAACGGGGCCGGGGATGCGGTGCTGGTCACGACGGATGCGCTGGGGCGCCAGGTAAGCACCACGCTACCGTTTTACGTCACCAGCGACCTGCTTAAGCAAGGGCTGAGCGACGGCGCCGTGACGCTCGGCAGCCTGCGGCGTAATTACGGTATCAAGAATTTTGACTACGGTCCGGCAGCCGGCAGCGGCTCGTATCGCTACGGAATGACGGACTGGCTAACCCTCGAGGGCCACGCGGAAGGGGCGCAGGAGCTGGCGCTGGGCGGCGCGGGGACGGTGATAAAACTCGGTCAGTTTGGCGTGGTGAATACCTCTTACTCGCAAAGCCGCATGCGCGGTGATGCGGGCGGGCAAATCAACTGGGGTTACCAGTACAGTACCAGCGAGTTTAGCGTCGCCACCCAGCACACGCGTCGCGACCGCGGCTTTGGCAATCTCGCCCTTTACGACCAGCCGACGGTGTATGACGAAAACGATAAGCCCATCGCCAGCTTTAGCCGTAATACGGACCAGTATTCGCTGACCTTCAATCTGGGACGGTACGGCAACATCGGTGCAGCCTGGATCGGCGTGGAGAGTTTTGATAGCCAAAAAACCGAGCTGCTTAATCTCTCCTGGAGCCGCAACCTGTGGGGGGCGAGCAGCATTTATCTGGCCGGCAGCCGGGATCGGCAGCGGGGAGACTGGACGGTCGCGCTGTCGCTGCAGGTGCCGCTGGGCGCACGCGACAGCGCTGCCGTCACCGTCGAAAACACTCCGGATGCAGGCAGTACCCAGCGCATTAACTACAACCACTCCATGCCTTCTGACGGTGGGTTCAGCTGGAACATGGCCTGGGCCAACCAGTCGAGATCCAGTGATTATCAACAGGGTACGCTGGGCTGGCGCAATAACAATATCGAGCTGCAGGGCGGCGGCTATGGCGAAAGGGATACCATGACCTGGTGGGGCGAGGCGATGGGCGCCGTTGTGCTTATGGACGGCGAGCTGTTCGCGGCGAATAAGATCAACGATGCGTTTGTGGTCATCAGTACCGACGGCCACCCTGACGTGCCCGTCAGCTATGAGAACCAGCCCGTAGGTAAAACCAATAACAACGGCTACCTGCTGGTGAGCGGGGTATCGGCGTATTACCCCGCAAGCTACCGGATTGATACTCTGAATCTGCCGGCGGATACCCGTCTGAAAGAGACCGAACGCCGGATCGCGATTCGGCGTCACAGCGGCTATCTGGTCGATTTCCCGATGGAGCAGGAGCGGGTGGCAAGCGTTATTCTGCATGACGCGCGCGGGAAGGCGTTGCCGGTGGGAAGCCAGGTTCGACGCGCCTCGCGCAGCAATGCGGTGGTGGGGTATGACGGCATCGCCTGGCTGGAAAATCTCAGCGATGTGAACCCGCTGGAGGTGATCGCACCTGACGGGAGGCGCTGCAAGACAACTCTGACCGTGGAGGCCAATCCGGAGCATAAGCTGAAAACCTACGGGCCGCTGATTTGCCGGGAGGCGCCATGACGCGCCTGCTGCTGTTGATCCTGCTGCTGTTCTCCGGCGGCGGCTGGGCGGCGTGTACTGTCAGCACGGTTAATGCGTCGTTTGGCAGCGTCACCTCGTTCGCGCTCGGCGGAACCGGCGAAGTTCAAACCTCCGGCACGCTGGTGGTGGCCTGCGATGCCGTGCTGAATCTGCTGACCAGCGACTCGGTAACGCTGACCTACACCGCGGCATCGGTTTCGGGCAGCAGTCGGGCAACGATGAAACGCACGGATAATGCGGCCATCACCGACGTCATCCCCACCCGGCTGTGCGGGTTATCAGGATGCGCGAGCAGCAGCGAGGTACAGATTAGTAAATCGTATACCTGGAGCGGGAATACCCTGCTGGGGTTGCTGGGGTCAAAGCAGTACAACATTCCGCTCTATTTCCGCACCGTCGCCGGGCAAAACGTGACTGCCGGGCCATATCAGGTGCAGTTAACCTTCAGCATTAACTACAGCGTCTGCTCCGTGGGCGCGCTTGGCGTTTGCACAATCAATCAGACGGGAACCGCGACAACCACCATCCTGCTCGATATGACCGTCACCAACGACTGCAGCGCCATGACAACGCCAGATGTGAACTTCAACAGCGCGCCGCTGGTGCAAAGTTTCCCCACCGTCTCGCAGGCGATTGCCGTCACCTGTACCAAAGGAAGTTCGTATACCATCGGCATTAATAACGGCGCCAACGCGCTGAACAACGTGCGGCGGATGGTGAGCGGCAGCAACGCCATGAGCTACGACATCTATAAGGAAGCCACCGGTAACCGCTGGGGCGGCAGCGGCAGCGAGCGCTGGACCAGCGCGGTATCGTCCCAGGTCAGTACCGACGGTTTACTGCGCACCTACAACTACACCGCTAAAGTCCTGACCAATCAGGCCACGCCGCCCGCCGGAACCTACACCGACACGCTGATTGTCGACGTGGCGTTTTAACCCCGCGCTTTTCCCTTTCGCAAATGTAAAGTTCCTGTGGGCTGTGCCGATAACACCGTTAATAAATCTATGAGAAGGTGTTGTATGTTGAACCGTATCCGCGTTGTCACAATGCTCATGATGGTGCTGGTCATTTTCGCACTTCTTCAGCTCATCTCCGGCGGGCTTTTTTTCTCGTCATTAAAACAGAACCAGGACAGCTTCGCGGCCTCGAACGATCTCCGCCTGCAGCAGAGTGAACTCACGTCGACGTGGGATCTGATGCTGCAAACGCGCATCAACCTGAGCCGCTCGTCCGCGCGCATGATGATGGACCCGAACAATCAGCAGAGCAGCGCGAAAACCGATCTGTTGAAAAATGCCCGTGCCACCCTCGCTGATGCCGCTAAACATTACGACGCCTTTAAAAAGATTACCCCACAGCCTGCAATGGAGCAGGTGAGCCAGAACATTGACGAAAAATACAACGCCTATCATGCCGGTCTGGCAGAGCTGATTCAGTTCCTGGAGAGCGGCAATATGGACGCCTATTTCGCGCAGCCGACGCAGGGGATGCAAAACGCACTCGGCGCGGCGCTGGGGGAATACGCGAAGGCCAGCGGCGATCTCTATCACTCGGCCTTTACGGAAAGCCAGAATGACTACCGCTTTGCGAAATGGCAGATGGCCGTGATGGCGCTGGCGCTGGTTATTGTGCTGGTTGCGGTCTGGTACGGCATTCGCCATATCCTGCTAAACCCTCTCGGCCGCGTCATTGCCCATATTCGTGAAATCGCCGGCGGTGACCTGACCAAAACGCTGACCGTCTCCGGGCGCAATGAGATCACCGAGTTGGCAAACAGCGTTGACCATATGCAGCGTTCGTTAATCGAAACCGTCGCCAACGTGCGCAACGGGTCGGAGGCTATCTATACCGGCACCAGCGAAATTGCGATGGGGAATAACGATCTCTCATCCCGAACCGAGCAGCAGGCTTCCGCCCTGGAAGAGACGGCCGCCAGCATGGAGCAGCTCACCGCGACCGTGAAGCAGAACGCCGATAACGCCCGCCAGGCGTCTCAGCTGGCAGAAAGCGCCTCCGAGACGGCGCAGCGCGGCGGACGCGTGGTGGATGGTGTGGTGAAAACCATGCACGAAATCGCAGACAGCTCGAAGAAAATCGCCGACATCATCAGCGTCATCGACGGCATTGCCTTCCAGACCAACATTCTGGCGCTGAACGCCGCCGTGGAAGCGGCGCGCGCGGGCGAACAGGGGCGCGGGTTTGCCGTGGTGGCCGGGGAAGTACGCAACCTGGCCAGCCGCAGCGCCAACGCAGCAAAAGAGATCAAGTCCCTGATTGAAGATTCCGTCTCCCGCGTGGATACCGGCTCCGTGCTGGTGGAAAGCGCCGGGGAGACCATGAATGACATCGTGAATGCCGTTACCCGCGTGACGGACATCATGGGTGAAATCGCCTCTGCGTCCGATGAGCAGAGTCGTGGTATCGACCAGGTTGCCCTGGCGGTATCGGAAATGGATCGCGTGACACAGCAAAACGCCGCGCTGGTGCAGGAGTCCGCTGCGGCGGCCGCTGCTCTGGAAGACCAGGCGAGCCGTCTGAAGATGGCCGTCTCGGCGTTTCGTCTCGCTTCACTCGCTGGAAACTCGGTCACCCCGCTGGCGACGTATCGCGCGCCAGCCGCTGAATCGGCTGCAAACCGTACGCGCACCGCGACGACCGGACAAGATGAAAACTGGGAAACATTTTGACTGACAATTAAACCGCGGCTGCTTGCCGCTTGATGGGAGCGTGGATGTTAAATCGTATTCGTATCTCGACCACACTGTTTTTGATTCTGATCCTTTGCGGTGTGTTGCAGGTTGGCAGTAACGGGTTGTCTTTTTGGGCGTTTCGCGATGGCTATCAGAATTTGCAGGAAGTTGAGGCGAGTAATCAGCAGCGCTCCGCACTGGCACAAACGCGTGCCGTGCTGTTGCAGGCAAGCACTGCGCTGAACAAGGCGGGAACCTTAACCGCGCTGAGTTATCCGCCGGATGACATTAAAGCGCTGATGGCGACCGCGCGCGACAGCCTGAAGCAGGCTGACGCACAGTTTAAAGCCTTTACGGCGCAGGCCGCCGACAGCGAGAAAGAGAAAGCGCTGAAGGCCGCCATGAAGACGAACTTTGAACAGTGGTATAGCGATCTGGACCACCAGGCGACGTGGCTTGAGAACAACCAGCTTTCGGACTTTATGACCGCACCGGTTCAGGCGTCTCAGGCGGCGTTTGACGGCAGCTTTAACGCGTGGCAGCAGGATATTAACCAGTCTGTTCAGCGTGCCGGTGACCAGAGCCGTCAAAGCTATCACATGTCGGGCATCATCTTTGCCGTAGTGGTGATTCTGGCAGGGTTGCTGACCGGCGGGGCGCTGCTCTGGTCGCGCAGAATGATTGTGCAGCCGCTGGCGATTATCAGCAGCCACTTCGACAGCATTGCGAAAGGCGACCTGGCGCGTCCTGTGGCGGTGTTCGGTAAAAACGAAATTTCGGCGATCTTTGCCAGCCTGAAGGCGATGCAGGGATCGCTGCGGGAAACGGTGAGCGACGTGCGGCAGGGCAGCTATGCCATGCACACCGGGATCTCTGAGATTGCGGCGGGGAACAACGATCTCTCGTCCCGCACCGAGCAGCAGGCGGCCTCGCTGGCGCAGACGGCGGCCAGCATGGAGCAGTTGACCGCGACGGTAGGCCAGAACGCCGATAACGCGCGTCAGGCGTCTGACCTGTCAAAACAGGCGGCGATGACGGCAAAGAAAGGCGGGGACCAGGCGTCCCATGTCGCCAGCACCATGCAGGAGATTGCCACCAGCTCGCAGAAAATTGGCGACATCATCAGCGTGATTGACGGTATCGCGTTCCAGACCAACATTCTGGCGCTGAATGCCGCCGTGGAAGCGGCGCGCGCCGGTGAGCAAGGGCGTGGATTTGCGGTGGTGGCGGGGGAAGTGCGTAACCTGGCGAGCCGCAGCGCCAACGCGGCGAAAGAAATTAAGGTCCTGATCGAAGAGTCGGTCTCGCGCGTTCAGCAGGGCTCAACGCTGGTGGATACGGCGGCGAAAACCATGCACGAGATCGTCACCTCCGTGACGCGGGTGAACGACATCATGGGCGAAATTGCCTCGGCGTCGGACGAACAGCGCCGCGGCATTGAGCAGGTTGCCCAGGCCGTCAGCCAGATGGATCAGGTGACGCAACAGAACGCCTCGTTAGTTGAGGAAGCGGCAGCGGCAACCGACCAACTGGCAAGCCAGGCGGATCGTCTGACCGGACTGGTCGCGGTATTTAATGTGAAAGAGCACGTTGAAGCAGTAACAGAAGTCGGGCGGTCGCAGGCCGTGCCAGTTGTATCCTGAATGTAATTAAGAAGGCGCTATGACATCACCAATGCCCCCTGGGCAAACGTCATTATTGTTGCAGATGACACAGCGCCTCGCGCTGTCCGACGCGCATTTTCGTCGGATATGTCAGTTAATCTACCAGCGTGCGGGGATCGTGCTTGCGGATCATAAGCGGGACATGGTCTACAACCGTCTGGTGCGGCGCTTGCGTACGCTGGGTCTGGATGATTTTGGCCGCTATCTGAGCATGCTCGAGGCGAACCAGAACAGCGCCGAGTGGCAGGCTTTTATTAACTCGTTAACCACCAACCTGACGGCGTTTTTCCGTGAAGCTCACCACTTCCCGGTTCTGGCCGAGCATGCGCGCCGTCGCACCGGGGAGTATCGCGTCTGGAGTGCGGCCGCCTCGACGGGTGAAGAGCCGTACTCGCTGGCGATCACCCTTGCCGATACGCTGGGAATGGCGCCGGGACGCTGGAAGGTCTACGCCAGCGATATCGATACTGAAGTGCTGGAGAAGGCGCGTAACGGCGTTTATCGCCAGGATGAACTGAAAACGCTGTCGCCGCAGCAGCTGCAGCGTTATTTCATGCGCGGGACGGGCCCGCATGAAGGCCTGGTGCGCGTACGCCAGGAGCTGGCGAACTGCGTCGAATTCGCGCCCGTTAACCTGCTGGATAAGCAGTACAACGTGCCGGGGCCGTTCGACGCCATTTTTTGCCGTAACGTCATGATCTATTTTGATAAAACGACGCAACAGGACATTCTGCGTCGGTTTGTTCCGTTGCTCAAGCCTGACGGTTTACTGTTTGCCGGGCACTCGGAAAACTTCAGCAACCTCGTGCGTGAGTTTAGCCTGCGTGGGCAAACGGTATATGCGCTGAGTAAGGAAAAAGCATGAGTAAAATCAGGGTGTTGTCTGTCGATGATTCAGCGCTGATGCGTCAGATCATGACTGAAATTATCAATAGCCACAGCGACATGGAGATGGTGGCAACCGCGCCCGATCCGCTAGTAGCGCGGGATTTAATTAAAAAATATAACCCCGATGTGCTAACGCTGGATGTCGAGATGCCGCGCATGGATGGCATCGATTTCCTCGAAAAATTAATGCGGCTGCGGCCTATGCCGGTGGTGATGGTCTCCTCCCTGACCGGGAAAGGATCGGAGATCACCCTGCGCGCGCTGGAGCTGGGGGCGGTGGATTTTGTCACCAAACCGCAGCTCGGCATACGCGAAGGGATGCTGGCCTACAGCGAAATGATCGCCGAGAAGATCCGCACCGCGTCGCGTGCGAAGCTTGCTGCCCATACGCCATTGGCCGCGCCTGCGACCCTGAAGGCCGGTCCCTTACTCAGCTCGGAAAAACTGCTGGTCATTGGGGCGTCAACCGGAGGAACAGAGGCAATTCGTCATGTACTCCAGCCATTGCCGCTTTCAAGTCCGGGTATTCTGATCACTCAGCATATGCCGCCAGGCTTTACCCGTTCGTTCGCCGAACGCCTGAACAAGCTGTGCCAGATCAGCGTGAAGGAGGCGGAAGACGGCGAGCGCGTGCTCCCGGGACATGCCTATATCGCCCCGGGCGACAAGCATATGGAGCTGGCGCGCAGCGGCGCTAACTATCAAATCAAAATTCATGACGGACCGCCGGTCAACCGGCACCGTCCGTCGGTGGATGTGCTGTTTCATTCGGTGGCGAAACATGCGGGGCGCAACGCCGTTGGGGTGATCCTGACGGGGATGGGCAACGATGGTGCCGCCGGAATGCTTGCAATGCACCAGGCTGGCGCCTGGACGATTGCGCAGAATGAAGCAAGTTGTGTGGTGTTCGGCATGCCGCGCGAGGCCATCAATATGGGTGGCGTGAGCGAAGTGGTCGATCTTAGCCAGGTAAGCCAGCAGATGCTGGCGAAAATCAGTGCCGGACAGGCAATACGTATTTGACTCAGGAGTATTATTTTATGGCGGATAAAGAGCTTAAGTTTTTGGTTGTGGATGACTTTTCCACCATGCGTCGCATCGTGCGCAACCTGCTGAAAGAGCTGGGCTTCAACAACGTTGAAGAAGCAGAAGACGGCGTTGATGCGCTGAACAAACTGCAGGCTGGCGGATTTGGTTTTGTTATCTCCGACTGGAACATGCCTAACATGGACGGTCTGGAACTGCTGAAAACCATTCGTGCCGATGCGGGAATGGCGTCTATGCCGGTTCTGATGGTTACTGCAGAAGCGAAAAAAGAGAACATCATTGCCGCTGCACAGGCGGGCGCAAGCGGCTATGTGGTGAAGCCATTCACCGCGGCAACCCTGGAAGAGAAGCTCGGTAAGATCTTCGAGAAACTCGGCATGTGAGGTGATGGAAATGTTGCAACCTGCTATGAAACCCGTTGAAGAACACTCGCCGAGCGATATCATCGTCCGCATCGGCAGCCTGACGCGCATGCTGCGTGACAGCCTGCGCGAGCTGGGTCTGGATCAGGCGATTGCCGAAGCGGCGGAAGCCATTCCTGATGCCCGCGATCGTCTGGACTATGTTGTGCAGATGACCGCTCAGGCCGCGGAACGTGCGCTGAACAGCGTTGAAGCGTCACAGCCGCACCAGGATGCGATGGAAAAGGGGGCGAAAGCGCTGAGCAAACGCTGGGACGAGTGGTTTGAGAATCCTATCGAGCTGGCGGATGCCCGCGAGCTGGTGACGGATACCCGTCAGTACCTGGGTGATGTGCCGGGCCACACCAGTTTCACCAACGCCCAGCTGCTGGACATCATGATGGCGCAAGATTTCCAGGACCTCACCGGTCAGGTGATCAAGCGCATGATGGATGTTATCCAGGAGATTGAGCGTCAGCTGCTGATGGTTCTGCTGGAGAACATTCCGGAACCGGCAGCCCGTCCAAAACGCGAGAACGAAAGCCTGCTCAATGGTCCACAGCTCGACGCCAGCAAAGCGGGCGTTGTGGCAAGCCAGGATCAGGTAGACGACCTGCTGGACAGCCTCGGTTTCTAATTGATCTGATTACCCTCAGGCTGCGGCGTCAACCTGAGGGTATTTCGGTTAGCGGAGATTCATCTTCACTGTCACGTTACCTTCAAAGCGGCCCGGGACAGGGGGGATATCAGTCGTGCCGACCGGTGCAGCCTGAATTTTGACCCTACCGTTTCCCTGTCCGTCCATCATTACAGGAAATTCATAAGTACCATCCAGCGCGACGTTCTGACTGTTTTCATCATATATACGCACCCCGAGATCGTCCCTGTCCAGAAGTTTTGCAATGTACGGCATACTGCTATCTACAACGCCCTGATCTGCAGTGAGCGTAAGCTTTATCCGGTCCGAGTTTCCCACTGCGTTATCATCACAGTGATAGGTAATATCAACGTTTTTGAGGGCATAGCGTTTTGGCGGTTGCCCCTTGATGACGAATTGCTTGCTGACAATGCTGCCGAACTCAACCTCAATGGTGCTGCCTTCATTGATGGTGCAGCTTAGCGGCGCAGATAGCGTGCCGCTAAACCAGATATCAGAGACCTGTTCTGCCTGCCCAGGATCGCAGCTTGCCCCCGTACCGAAATAGAGACAGGCATAGTTTTGCGCGACGATCGTCGAAGGGATCACCTCTTGACCCAGGATGGGTTTTTTAACGTGAAGCATGATCGCAACGACGTTCCAGCGGAAGTTGCGCTTTATTGCAGCGGCATTGCTCGGCTGGGTGCCATTACTGCAGACGTTAGCATCTCCCTCCGTTTTGGCGAGCGCATTCTCGGTAGTGCTACGCATATTTCCCCTGGACGTCGGGTATTCATTGACAGGTAGCGGGGTCAAAGAAGTGCCGTCCGGAGAATTAATGGCATCAGCGTAGGCGGTGATATCGGCATCGATTTTTTCAGTCAGGTAGCCGTATCCGTTTGTTCCAGAATTCAACGGACTCCCGGCAAACGTTTTTTCATAGACCATGCTCGAAGAAAACATATTTCCGGGGCAGGTGCAGTTGGCAACTATAGCCGGGCCATCTCCCACCAGATGATTTGGCACATCATAGTCATGATTGGCAATATTTTCGCTGGCCGAAAACTCATGGTCGAACGAAGTGGTGTAGGCTTGCGGCGCACCGAAGCAGTTATGCAGTAAAGTCACGGCTCCCCCGCACGGGCTGGTTGTGGCCAGACTCAAGGCCGCGGTCAATGACGCCCAGACAGCCAGTTTCTTGAATATAGTTCTCATGTGCTTATTCCTGCTGACAAAGCTCACTAACCGAGCGAATACCGTTAGGGCTTTCGGTTTGGTTGGCTGACTGTTGCGTAATGCTGGCGTGGCATTGCTGGCCCGTACCATTGCCCCATTTCACGGTGAGCTGTGCGGTCTCTCCAATCCCTGCCAGATAGACGGTGCCGGTTTCGTCGACAATGCCGCTCATCACCGGGGCGCTAGAGGTCGCGATGGCACCGAACGGAACGGAGAGACCGTTTGGACGTTTCAGGGTGACCAGCATCCGATAGCCTGTGTGGGCGTCAAATCTGGCCAGCACCGCCGCGTTGCGCGATGGAATGACGGTGATAGCGGTATCGCTGCTGTCTACATTTTCCGGCAGGCTCGCGGTATCAATACGAATATTGTTCTCCTGGTACGGAGTGAGCGATGGAATGACTGCGTTACCCTGCCAGTCGGTCTGAATACCCCGCTGGTTCAGGAAACGGACGCCGGACGCATCGTTGGCGTTGACGATAGCAAACTGGCTGCCTAAAGGTTGAGCCAGCGTGACGCCCTGAGGATGGGCAACAATACCGCCGCTAATGCCGTAGTTAAGCTGCTGAGAGTTATTAGTGGAGGCGTAATAGCCTGCGGTCAGGTTGGCGTATTGCGAGCGGTAGCTGCCGTAGACGCTGCTGATATCTTCCCCGTCGTGGTTGGAATGGCTCTGCTGTAACGAGTAGCTCAGACGCTCGTCGTCCAGCAGCGTGCCGCTGAGGCCCACGTTTTGCCGCGTATAGCCATTTTTAGTATTGCTGATGTTATAGCTACTCCAGGCGCGCGGCAGCCATCTGGTGAGCGGAATGCTAAACCCTAAAGAGACCATCCTGTCAGACTCTTCGTCATTGGTTTTGCTGTACGTATAGGCCACGTGATAACTCGTGCCGGCAACAACGGTATTTAATCCAACCGACAGGCTGCGCTCTTTTTTAGAGGTGCCCCAGTAATCCTGCTGATAACCATTTAGATACAGACTCACCCCAGCAACGGTTTGGCTCACGCTGGCCTGAATGCGGTTGCGTTTATTGTAACGAAACAGCAGATCGTCTTCGTGACCGTCACGCTTTTGATTGGCGTCGGTAAAGCTGTAATACCCGCGGCTGGTGTATCGGTAGCTGCCGAGGCTGAAGTTGGTATTGGTCGAATCCAGTTTACCGGTATAAAGCAGACGCCATGACTGGCCGGTATGCTGGCTGTTATCGTCTAGCCGGGTGTCGGCCAGGGTAACGTCAGCCGACAGCGAGCCCAGCGGCCCGAGCGCCAGACCGGCTCCGGTATTGGCGGCGTTATAGTCTTTCGAGAGGGTCAGCCCTCCAAACCAGGTGAGAAGGTTATTTAAACCGTAAATCATGCTTCCCTGGAAAAAGTCGGGTTCCTTTTGGTCGCTCCCGCTTTCAGCACGATAACGGCCTGCGGTCATTTCATACTTCATACGCCCTGGCCGCAGCATAACCGCGATACTGGAGTAGGGCTGCGTAAAGCGATGCTCGGTGCCGTCAGCCTCTTTCACCGTAACGTCCAGATCGCCGCTGTTGGTCGTGGAGTAGAGATCGTTGATTTCGAACGCGCCCGGCGCGACATTTTGCTGATAGATGAGATAGCCGTTCTGGCGCACCGAGACTTCTGCATTTGAACTGGCGATGCCGCGTATGACAGGGGCATAGCCGCGTTGGCTATAGGGAAGCATCTCTTCATCCGACGCAAGGTTAACGCCCCGGTACTGTAAGCTATCAAATACCTCGCCACGCGTGCTGCTTTCTCCGGCCGTGAACTGCGCCTTGAGGGCGTCAACATCATGCTGCAGAAAGGTATTGATATTTTCCCACAGGTTTTCACTCTCTGAATTGCTCCACGTAGAATAGTTGCGCACTCGCCAGCCACCCAGGTTGGCGCCGGTGCGCAAATTCAGATACTGACTGGTGGCGCTGCTGTCGCCGCTGTCCTTATTTTTTGATCCTGAAAAAGCGTAGTCACTGAACAACACGGGTACACCGTCGTCCCAGCGCGAGGGATCGATGTAATCGTGACCAGTCCCACTTAACGCAGCCTGAGGAATACTCAACGCTAACGTCATGGTTGAAAAATCAAGCCGCGCGGAGGCCAGAGGGATATAGTTGCTGATATCTTCAGGCAAAGCCTTATTGGCGGGTAACGCAAGCAAGGCGGGATACCGATCGATCGCAACCCCCCATGCCCGCAGCATATCCGGTGTGAGCTGCGGTATCAGTGACCCTTCCGGAGAGCTGACGTAAGCGATATTGGTGGTGCTTAAGCGGCGTTCGTTCACCTGCACTCGTGAAGAATAGGTGCCGGGTAGCTGAGCATTCGACTTCGAAAAGAGTGAAAGGTCGATATCCTGCTGTGCCAGCATGTCCCCTTCCAGCGATGAGGGAGAGAAACGATACTCACGAGCCAGCGTCGAGAAGCTCGCCATGAGCAAGACACCGCTAAGGCAGCGAAGAAGCGGATTCAGTCTAAAGAGCCGCCCGTATGACAAATCATTACGTCCTGTCATCATCGCGGTCTTTTAATCCTGCGCAAGTGTGGAAGTGTATTTTTCTGAAGCGTTGCCGTAATCGGTGATGCAGCGCCAGGTGACGCTCGTCCCCTGAGCATTGTCAGGGAGAGGAATGTCAACGCGGGATTTAGGGGCAGCCATATCTGCTTTCTCCACTTTGTGCGAGCCCAGCGCAAGTGAGTCAAAGACGCTGTAGAACGCCCCCGCGTTGATGACAGTGAGCTGCTGACCATGACGAGCGAAGCGCAGGTTTTTACAGGTTTCAGAGGGTGTTCCGCTCAGACCTACAGGGCGCCAGAACAGTTTCAGACGCGTTTTATAGATTAACCGCAGGACGTTTTTGTCACCCTCATCCGTAGCCGTGGCAGGAACGGTTCGCACGTTCATATAGAACAGCGACTCTTTATCCCCTGCTAAGGCTGTCCCGTTCCAGGTAATGCGCAGGCTTTGCTCTTTTTGCGGATCGAGTCGAAAAAGAGGGGGGGTCACGATAAACGGTCCGTGCGTTTTACCATCACCCGTATCCGTCCATGACTGTATCAACCAGGGAAGTTCTTTATCATTATTTTGTAAGGGCAGGGCAACTTCCTTTTTCGCGGCATCGTAGATTATGCGTGTGCGACCGATCTGAACACCTGCTGCGTGACAAAAGGTGCTCGCAATAACAGGAATCCATAATAAGACCTGGAGTAAAATGCGCATGGTGAAACCTTCAATAAAGGAGGTTGAGGGGAAATGATAATAGTCCGAATTCGGGTTCGGACTATTATCAGAGCATGACTCCTTAAACGTCATGATGCCATATATATATATTCTGAATGTCAATAGTGAATTTATTAACGGTAAAGAATATTTATAGTCATATCAGCATCTGCCGGACCGGCGGTCACTGTGGATGCAAACGATTTATAGCGGGCATTAAAGTCAGCCTTAATCGTATCTGAGGGTTTTGTCGCAAGCTCGATATAGACTTGCTCTTCAGCGCCGTCCATGGTGATGAGTTGATCATTTTTACCCGCCTGGCTGACGGCAACGCCGACACCAGTGGCCGCGGTTTCACCCGTGGTGGTAATTTTACTGACGTCCAGTAGCGTATTGGTTCCGGTCAGGGTTGTTGGGCCGTTAAAGGTCAACTGTACAGCCGGAAGCCCATCGCTTTTTAACGGGCAGTTCGCCAGCGTAATAGAGAACGGCATAAGTGCGGTTTCCGTACCAACATCCGTAAACAATGATATTGGATAGGTACCCAGTGGAATTGTACTGTCCGTGCCATCGTCACCCTGAATGGTGCAACTTGATTCGATAATTTCGCCTGTGAAGTGGATCGTGCCGGCATTCATTTCTGCGGCGAAACCATTCATCGAGACTGTTGCAAAGACTACGCTCGAAATAATATTCTTTTTGAACTTCATCTTAATTGTCCCTTTAAGTAAAAAGAAATATCTGGCATACATTTTGCTTTTTTATGAAAAGTAAATTATGTCGCGTGAAATTATAACGTTTAATTTTCTTCCGTTAAGTGTGTTACAGGACTAATGTTATATAGATGAATCCATTTTTGGATTAAGCATGTTAGTGGTTTACATAATACCTGTTACTCTGAATTCTTCAATTTACATAGTTATATCAATTCTGCAATGCCAGATGATTAAATTCGACGGCTATGTTGGTTTTCTTCAGTAATGTTCTTAGCATAAATCTTCTTTGAAACTGCGCTTAATTCATTTTTTATACGAAAACATCATAAAAGCTCGACTATATTTGTTCGATCATTGCTCACTCTCCTTTCGTCACCCAACGTGCGGAGGGGGGTAAACTCGAAAAGAAGACCCGGTTATAGGGTTTTTTCAACCCATTGATGAAAGACTGCGCTGGCATGATACCCGTGACGTAATGGGCTGAGCATGCACTGTGGCAGAAGAGAACGACGACAAAACGGAAGCCCCCACACCCCACCGGCTAGAAAAAGCGCGTGAGGAAGGGCAGATCCCCCGATCCCGAGAATTAACTTCCCTGCTGATCCTTATCGTAGGGGTGTGCATTATCTGGTGGGGCGGGGAGTCGCTCGCCCGAAAGCTGGCGGGAATGTTGTCCACCGGCTTACGTTTTGACCACAGCATGGTCAACGATCCGAATCTGATCCTCAGCCAGATTATTCAGCTTATTAAGGGGGCCATGATCGCGCTGTTGCCCCTGATTACCGGGGTTGTGCTGGTCGCGCTGGTCTCTCCGGTGATGCTCGGCGGTCTGGTTTTCAGTGCCAAATCGCTGCAACCGAAATTTTCCAAACTGAACCCGCTGCCGGGTATTGCGAAAATGTTCTCTGCGCAGACCGGGGCTGAGCTGCTCAAAGCCGTCCTCAAATCGGTGCTGATGGGCAGTTCCGCAGGCTTTTACCTCTGGTACCACTGGCCAGAAATGATGCGTCTTATCAGCGAATCGCCTCTCACCGCGATGAGCAACGCGCTGAATCTGGTCGGGCTCTGCGCGCTGCTTGTGGTGCTCAGCATTATCCCGATGGTGGGTTTTGACGTGATCTTCCAGCTTTATACCCACTTCAAAAAGCTGCGCATGTCGCGTCAGGATATCCGTGACGAATATAAGCAGATGGAAGGTGACCCGCACGTAAAAGGGCGTATCCGCCAGATGCAGCGTGCCGCCGCCCGTCGCCGCATGATGGACGATGTGCCGAAGGCCGACGTCATTGTTACCAACCCAACGCACTATTCCGTTGCGCTGCGCTATGACGAAAACAAAATGAGCGCGCCGAAAGTCGTTGCGAAAGGGGCGGGGCTGATCGCACTCCGTATCAGGGAAATTGGTACTGAAAACCGCGTGCCGATCCTGGAAGCCCCTCCGCTGGCGCGTGCCCTTTACCGCCATGCGGATATCGGACAACAGATCCCGGGACAACTCTACGCCGCCGTGGCGGAAGTGCTGGCCTGGGTGTGGCAGTTGAAGCGCTGGCGTCTGGCTGGCGGTCAGCGGCCTGTAAAACCTGAAAACCTTCCGGTGCCTGCCGCGCTGGATTTTATGAACGAGAAGGACTCTGATGGCTAATCTGGTGGCAATGTTGCGCCTGCCCGGCAACCTGAAATCGACCCAATGGCAAATCCTTGCCGGGCCGATTCTGATCCTGCTAATTCTGTCGATGATGGTACTGCCGCTCCCGGCGTTCATCCTCGATCTGCTTTTCACTTTCAATATTGCGCTGTCCATTATGGTGCTGCTGGTGGCGATGTTCACCCAGCGTACCCTGGAGTTTGCCGCGTTCCCGACCATTCTGCTGTTTACCACCCTGCTGCGACTGGCGCTGAACGTCGCGTCCACGCGTATCATCCTGATGGAAGGTCACACTGGTGCGGCAGCGGCAGGTAAAGTGGTTGAAGCGTTCGGCCACTTCCTGGTGGGCGGCAATTTCGCTATCGGTATCGTGGTGTTCGTTATCCTCGTTATTATCAACTTTATGGTTATCACCAAAGGTGCAGGGCGTATTGCGGAAGTGGGCGCGCGTTTTGTGCTGGACGGGATGCCGGGCAAACAGATGGCGATCGATGCCGACCTGAATGCCGGTCTTATCGCCGAAGATGAAGCCAAAAAACGCCGTTCGGAAGTGACGCAGGAAGCGGACTTCTACGGCTCCATGGACGGTGCGAGCAAGTTTGTGCGCGGTGACGCCATCGCGGGCATTCTGATCATGGTGATTAACGTGGTCGGCGGCCTGCTGGTGGGTGTATTGCAGCACGGGATGGACATGGGCCACGCGGCGGAAAGCTATACGCTGCTGACCATTGGTGACGGTCTGGTTGCGCAGATCCCGGCGCTGGTTATCTCCACGGCGGCGGGTGTGATTGTGACCCGCGTGAGTACCGATCAGGACGTTGGCGAGCAGATGGTGGGCCAGCTGTTCAGCAACCCGCGCGTGATGCTGCTGGCCGCTGCCGTTCTGGGTTTGCTCGGCCTGGTGCCGGGGATGCCAAATCTCGTTTTCCTGCTGTTTACTGCGGGTCTGCTGGGGCTTGCCTGGTGGATGCGCGGCCGTGAAACCAAACCGGCAGCGGAGCCTGTTCAGGTAAAAATGCCGGAGAATACCCAGGCCGTCGAAGCGACCTGGAACGACGTTCAGCTGGAAGATTCCCTGGGAATGGAAGTGGGCTATCGCCTGATTCCGATGGTCGATTTCCAGCAGGATGGCGAGCTGCTTGGCCGTATCCGCAGTATCCGTAAAAAATTCGCCCAGGATATGGGCTTCCTGCCGCCGGTTGTACACATCCGCGACAATATGGACCTGCCGCCCGCGCGCTATCGCATTCTGATGAAAGGTGTCGAAATTGGCAGCGGTGATGCCTATCCGGGCCGCTGGCTGGCGATTAACCCGGGCACCGCCGCAGGCACGCTGCCGGGCGAGCAAACTATCGACCCGGCCTTTGGCCTGGCCGCTATCTGGATTGAAAGTGCCCTGAAAGAGCAGGCGCAAATCCAGGGGTATACGGTTGTTGAAGCAAGTACCGTGGTGGCGACCCATCTTAATCACCTGATTGGGCAATTCTCGGCAGAGCTGTTTGGCCGTCAGGAGGCGCAGCAGCTGCTGGACCGCGTCACGCAGGAGATGCCGAAGCTGACGGAAGATCTGGTCCCGGGCGTGGTGACCTTAACCACGCTGCACAAGGTGCTCCAAAACCTGCTTGAAGAGAAAGTGCCGATCCGCGATATGCGCACTATTCTGGAAACCCTTGCCGAGCATGCGCCGATACAAAACGATCCGCACGAGCTGACGGCGGTGGTACGCGTGGCGCTGGGTCGTGCGATCACCCAGCAGTGGTTCCCGGGAACCGGAGAAGTGCAGGTTATTGGCCTCGATACGCCGCTTGAACGTCTGCTGCTGCAGGCCCTGCAGGGCGGGGGCGGCCTGGAGCCGGGGCTGGCGGACCGTCTGCTGGCGCAAACGCAGGAGGCGCTGGCGCGCCAGGAGATGCTGGGCGCACCGCCGGTGCTGCTGGTTAATCATGCGCTGCGTCCGCTGCTGTCGCGTTTCCTGCGTCGTAGCCTGAATCAGCTGGTCGTGCTGTCGAATATGGAGCTATCGGATAACCGTCATATCCGCATGACCGCGACGATTGGAGGAAAATAATGCGTAAATGGCTCTGGATTTTGCTCTTCCCGCTGGCGGCGCACGCTGCTGGGGAGGGCACATGGCAGGCAAGCAGCATGGGGGTGACCCTCAGCAACCGGGGCGTCGCCATGTCATCTAACCCGCTGGCGCCTGCTGAAGGCGTTTCCGGTCAGATGGGTCTTGTGGTCTGGAATTACCGGCTGATTGGCCCAACGCCCGCAGGGCTGCGGGTGCGCCTTTGTTCTCAGACTCGCTGCACGGAAATCGACGGCGAAAATGGCACGACGCAGGCATTCAACGGCGTACCGGCTATTGAACCTTTGCGTTTCATCTGGGAAGTGCCGGGCGGGGGACGTTTAATCCCGGCGCTGAAAGTGCAGAGTAATTCTGTCATCGTGAACTACCGCTGAAGCTTGAATGAGCAGGAAGGCAAAAAATAAAACCCGGCGCTTGCCGGGTTTTTTGTATTACATGCGTTCTACGGTTTCGATACCCAGGGTATCCAGACCCAGCTTCAGGGTCTTCGCCGTGAGCTGCGCCAGCTTCAGGCGGCTGTTGCGGACCGATTCGTTTTCCGCAGACAGAATAGGGCAGTGTTCGTAGAAGCCGGAGAACAGACCCGCCAGATCGTACAGGTAAGCACACATTACGTGCGGCGTGCCGTCACGCGCGACAACCGTCAGCGTCTCTTCAAACTGCAGCAGGCGCGCCGCCAGCTGTGCTTCACGATCTTCCGTTATGGTCACCGTTGCATTCGCCAGTACGTTTTCATCAATGTTCGCCTTACGGAACACCGAGAGCACGCGGGTGTAGGCATACTGCATGTAAGGCGCCGTGTTGCCTTCAAACGCCAGCATGTTATCCCAGTCGAAGATATAGTCGGTGGTACGGTTCTTGGAGAGATCCGCGTATTTCACCGCACCGATACCCACGGCGTTGGCCAGTTTTTCCAGCTCGTCGGCAGGCATGTCCGGGTTCTTCTCGGCCACCAGACGGCGGGCGCGTTCCAGCGCTTCGTCCAGCAGGTCGGACAGCTTCACGGTTCCGCCCGCACGGGTTTTGAACGGCTTGCCGTCTTTGCCCAGCATCATGCCGAACATGTGGTGTTCCAGCGGCACGCAATCCGGCACGTAACCGGCTTTACGCACGATGGTCCACGCCTGCATCAGGTGCTGGTGCTGACGGGAGTCGATGTAGTACAGCACGCGGTCAGCATGCAGCGTCTCGTAACGGTATTTCGCACAGGCGATATCGGTAGTGGTGTAGAGGTAGCCGCCATCCTTTTTCTGGATGATCACGCCCATCGGTTCGCCTTCCTTGTTTTTATACTCGTCAAGGAACACCACCGTTGCGCCTTCGCTCTCTACCGCCAGGTTTTTCGCTTTCAGGTCAGCCACAATGCCGGGCAGCATTGGGTTGTAGAGACTTTCGCCCATCACGTCGTCACGGGTCAGGGTGACGTTCAGACGGTTATAGGTCAGCTGGTTCTGAGACATGGTGATGTCGACCAGCTTGCGCCACATCTCGAGGAAGTATTGGTCGCCGCCCTGCAGTTTTACCACGTAGCTGCGCGCGCGCTCGGCAAAAGCTTCGTCTTCGTCGTAGTGCTTTTTGGCTTCGCGGTAGAACCCTTCCAGATCCGCCAGCGCCATTTCACCGGCGTTTTCCTGCTGCTGTTTTTCCAGGTAAGCAATCAGCATGCCGAACTGGGTACCCCAGTCGCCCACGTGGTTCGCGCGGATCACCTTGTGACCGAGGAACTCGAGCGTGCGCACTGCGGCATCACCGATGATGGTGGAGCGCAGGTGGCCAACGTGCATCTCTTTCGCCACGTTCGGGGCAGAGTAGTCGATCACGACGGTCTGCGCCTCCGGCTGGGAAACGCCCAGACGGTCAGATTTCAGCGCCGCGTCAACGTGGCTTGCCAGGAATGCAGGCTCAAGGAAGATGTTGATAAAGCCCGGACCGGCGATTTCGGTTTTGCTGGCAATGCCGGAAAGATCCAGATGCGTCAGTACCTGCTCAGCGAGCTGTCGCGGCGGCATGCCCAGTTTTTTAGCCACTGCCATCACGCCATTAGCCTGATAGTCGCCAAACTGTACTTTTGCTGACTGACGAACCTGCGGTTCGCAATCCGCAGGCGCGCCTGCGGCAATCAGTGCCTGACTGACTTTTTCGGAGAGAAGAGCCTGAATATTCACCTGGATACCTTACGTTTTTGATGCGGGCTTACAACCGCCCGCGCCAGTTAAAGAATTTATGGCGGGAGTATACTGCAAATGCCCTCTGGCGTCAGCATTGCGGGGCCTGAAGATTGCTCAGAATCCAGGCGGTGAAGGTGTGCATAATCATGCAGTCGCAAAAAGCCAGATTCTGCGGTTGGTCAAAACAGGGCAACAGAGTAAATTAGCGGCTTTGTGACATGAAAAGAGAGTGACTTATGGCGAACTGGCAATCCATTGACGAACTGCATGATATTTCCGCAGATTTACCGCGCTTCACCCAGGCGTTCACAGATCTTGCCACCCGTCTCGGTCTGGATATCGCGCCGCTTGAGGCCGATCACATCTCTTTGCGCTGTCATCAGAATGCCACGGCGGAGCGCTGGCGTCGCGGGTTCGAACGGTGCGGCGAGTTGCTCTCCGAGAACATCATCAATGGCCGTCCCATTTGCCTGTTCAAACTGCATGAACCGGTGAACGTGGCGCACTGGCAATTCACCGTGGTTGAACTGCCGTGGCCGGGCGAGAAACGCTATCCGCACGAAGGCTGGGAGCATATCGAAATTGTCCTGCCGGGTGAGCCGGAAACGTTGAACGCGCGCGCGCTGGCCCTCCTTTCCGACGAAGGCTTAAGCAAACCGGGAATTTTTGTGAAGACGAGTTCACCCAAAGGCGAGCGCGAGCGGTTACCTAACCCGACGCTGGCCGTCACTGACGGACAGGTCACGGTGAAGTTTCATCCGTGGACCATTGAGCAGATCGTTGCCAGCGAAGCGTAAGAGATGTGAGTTCACGCCGGGACTGAAAACGGACGGCGTGTCATGATATTTCGTTTAGTGGAATTTCAGGAGGATTAAATGGCGCTGCTGGAGATTTGTTGTTACAGCGTGGAGTGTGCCGTGACCGCGCAAAAGCACGGGGCTGACCGCATTGAACTGTGCGCGGCACCCAAAGAGGGCGGGCTGACGCCGTCTTACGGCGTGTTGAAGTCTGCCCGTCAGGCCGTCACCATTCCCGTTCACCCGATTATTCGTCCGCGCGGCGGTGATTTTTGTTACACGGCGGGCGAGTTCAGTGCCATGCTTGATGATATCGCGCTCGTTCGGGACCTCGGGTTTCCAGGGCTGGTGACCGGCCTGCTGGATGAAGACGGCAATATCGATATACCGCGCATGCGTCAGATTATGAGCGCCGCGCAGGGGCTGGCCGTCACTTTTCATCGCGCATTTGATATGTGTAAAGATCCGCTTCAGGCCTTTGAAACGCTTGGAGAACTTGGCGTGGCGCGCATCCTCACATCGGGTCAGCAGGCGTCAGCTGAAAAAGGACTGCAATTAATTACGGAACTAAAAGCACATTCCGGTGTTCCAATAATAATGGCGGGTGCGGGAGTCCGCGCCAGCAATCTGGAACGGTTTTTAAACGCAGGGGTAGAAGAGCTGCACAGCTCCGCGGGTAAATGGATACCTTCGCCCATGCGTTATCGCAATACAGGATTGTCAATGTCGACGGATGCTGAAGCGGATGAGTATTCACGCTATGGCGTAGAGGGAGAGTCGGTTGCGGAAATGAAGTCGCTGATTGAGCGCCATCACGTGTAGCAACGTACCGATTTTTACCGCGCATCATGTCGCCCAATATGATGCTTGCTTGTACCAGGCCCCTGCAATTTCAACAGGGGCCTTTTTTTGTCTTTCATGCTTCAAGCCGCAGCTGCGTTGGCCGCCTCGCTCACCCCGGTCACTTACTGATGTAAGCTCCCGGGGATTCGCTGCGTAGCCGCCTTGCTGCAACCTGAACTATTTCGAAGAAAACGTGCTACGAGTAGGCCGTTAAGGCGTAGCCGCCACCCGGCTAAAAGGCTACGGCTTGGTCGCAATCAACACCGCACGCATCGGAGCCGGATAGCCTTCGATGGTTTTGCTGTGGTCGGCCGGGTCGAGGAACTGCTCCAGCGATTCGGTGATCATCCAGTCGGTGCGGCGCTGTTCCTCGAGCGAGGTCACGCTGACGTCGGCAATCCGCACATCCACAAACCCGCACTTCTCCAGCCAGTTCTTCAGCGCCAGCGCGGAAGGGATGAAGTAAACGTTGCGCATCTGTGCGTAGCGATCGCCCGGCACAAGAACGTCATGTTCATCGCCTTCAATTACCAGCGTTTCCAGCACCAGCTCGCCGCCGCTGACCAGCTGATCCTTCAATTGCCACAGGTGTTCAAGCGGGGAACGACGGTGGTACAGTACGCCCATGGAGAAGACGGTATCAAAGGCTTTCAGGGCAGGGAGTTGTTCAATGCCCAGCGGCAGCAGGTGCGCGCGCTGGTCGTTACCCAGCAGCTTGCGCACCGCTTCAAACTGGCACAGGAACAGCTGCATCGGGTCAATACCGACCGCCAGATGCGCGCCCGCGCCAATCATGCGCCACATGTGGTAACCGCTGCCGCAGCCCACGTCCAGTATGGTACGTCCGGTCAGGTCGGAAAGGTGAGGCAGAACGCGATCCCATTTCCAGTCCGAGCGCCATTCGGTATTGATGTTCACGCCGTAAAGTGAAAACGGCCCTTTGCGCCACGGCATCAGGTTACGCATCAGCGTTTCGATGCGGTTGATCTGTCCGGCCGGAAGCGGCTCTTCGCTCTCGGCGGTTACGCTGTGCAGAAGATCCAGACGATGCGGGGTCAGTTCGGGCAGAAACTCCACCGCATTTGACCACTGCTTTAACAGGCCGTGCTGCTGATCGCGCTGCCAGGCGGCAATCTGCGCGGGCAAGGTTTCCAGCCAGTGGGAGAGCTGGTTTTTGGCAATCAGCTGATAGAAGTTGCTGAATTCGATCATGCGGATTCTCCCGCTTTCAACGCCACCAGAGAGCCGAAGTTAAAGCACTGGAACCACAGTTCGCTGTGCTCAAATCCGGCTTTGCGCAGGCGCGCTTTGTGGGTTTCTACGGAATCCGTCAGCATCACGTTTTCGAGCATGCTGCGCTTCTGGCTGATCTCCAGCTCGCTGTAGCCGTTCGCCCGTTTGAAATCGTGGTGCATATTGAACAGCAGTTCGCCAACCTCGGCATCTTCGAAGCTGAATTTCTCCGAGAGCACCAGAGCGCCGCCGGGATTCAGCCCCTGATAAATTTTGTCCAGCAGCAGCTGACGGTCTTCAGGCACCAGGAACTGCAGGGTGAAATTCAGCACCACCATCGACGCGTTATCGATCTCAATATCGCGGATATCGCCTTCCACCACGTCTACGGGAACAGGGGCTTTATACGCGTCAATGTGGCGACGGCAGCGCTCAACCATCGCCGGGGAGTTATCGACGGCAATGATTCGGCAGCCTTCGTGGTGAACGTTACGACGAACCGACAGCGTTGCCGCGCCGAGCGAGCAGCCCAGGTCATAGACCTGCGTGCCGGGTTGAACGAAGCGCTCAGCCAGCATGCCGATCATTGAGATAATATTGGAATAACCGGGAACAGAGCGCTGGATCATATCCGGGAAGACTTCGGCTACCCGTTCATCGAAGGTCCAGTCGCCCAGGCTGGCGATAGGCGCGGAAAAAAGCGTGTCGCGATCTGACATAACGTAAAAATCCGGGAAAAATAAAGTGGCGTATTGTGCGCTAATGGAGGGAGAAAACCAACTCCCACGGCATATACCACAGGTTAGCCAGCACCATCAGCAAAAGCGAACACCAGGTCGCACTCATGCCGGAACGACGCCAGCGGATTAAGCGGTGGTGAAAACCGTAATAGTGCATCAGGCGGCCAGCAATAAGAAGCAGGCCACAGATGTGCACCATCCAGGTTTCTGCGCCATTCATCTCCATAAACAGCAGCAGGATTAAGGCTGCGGGGATGTATTCGACCGCGTTGCCATGAATGCGGATAGCACTTTGTAGCTCGGAAAATCCGCCGTCACCGTAAGAGACGCGGTACAGCGTTCTGAGGCGCACAACATCAAATGAAAACTTAATCAGCAGTAATGCACCTAACACCGCATACAGCGCGCTGACCATACAAACTCCCTGTTTTTGGCAGATGGCACTTCACTATGATAGGGGGTGATATCAGAAAAGAGAAGATTGTTGTGGGATGGAAGGGGCGCTGCCCACGGACGGCACCGCAGCCTGCAAGGCCTGCCAAAGAGCATCGACCAGTTCGGGGGCCTGGGCAATATCCGGCGTGTGCAAAAAGAGATACGGTGTGGTGGCGTGTTCCCACGAGGCCAGTTTTTCCAGCCAGACGGCGAACATCGCCTGGTTTTGCTGCATGTTGTCGCTGCCGATAAATCTGACCATTGGGTTATGCGCGGTCACGATGGCGTGGACCGGCACTTTCGGTTTTTTACGCTGAGCTTCAACGATGGCTTCGCTATGGGGGACAGCGCTGTGCACCGGTCGGCTATCGAGGATCACCCGGTTAACGGAACGCTCAAGCAGGCCGCGATTGAGCGCTTTTTCTGCTTCGCCCTTCGCAAAAAATTCAGGATGCCTGACTTCAACGCCGTAGGTGAATTCGCGGGGCAGGGCATCCAGGAACTGCCAGAGCGCAGGCAAATCGCGCGGGCCAAACGTGGCGGGTAGCTGGATCCAGTACTGACCGATGCGGTTCGCGAGCGGCGACATGCGCGTAAAAAACTCTTCGGTCAAATCACCGCAGTTGCGCAGCGCGGCCTGGTGGGAAATGGTGGACGGAAACTTAAAGCAGAAGCGGAAGTCGTCGGTGGTTTGTTCCCGCCAGCGCGCAACAATCTCGGCTTTGGGGAGCGCATACAGGGTGGTGTTACCCTCGACACAGTTGAAGTGCCGGGCATACTCCTCAAGGCTGGTGATGCCAAGGCGCACCCATTTCGGGTGCGACCACTGGGGCAGGCCCACGTACATCATAGCGCGCTGACAATCTCATCCGTGCTGCGCACGCGGCCGATGCGCGGGAAGATATGGGTCATGCTGCCCTGGTGCTGTTCCTCGGAGGCCGCGCTGCAGGCATCTTCGGCGATCACCAGATTAAAGCCCAGCTCCCACGCGTTGCGGGCGGTAGACTCCACGCCGATGTTGGTGGAAATGCCGCACAGGATGATGGTGTCGATGCCGCGACGGCGGAGCTGCAGCTCGAGATCGGTACCGTAAAAAGCGCCCCACTGGCGTTTGGTCACTTCAATATCGCTGTCGCGTTTGCCGAGTGCGGCCGGGTACGTCCACCAGTTTTCCGGCAGGGCGCGTGCAGGAACCTGGGCATCAACGGGCTGTTTTAACGCTTCGGCGTAATCAGCGGACCAGCCGACTCGCACCATGACAACAGGCGCACCGCTGGCACGACATGTTTCCGCCAGGCGAGCAGCGCGGTTGACCACATCATCCGCAGTATGCGGGCCACCGGCGAAGGGCAGAATGCCTTCCTGTAAATCAATCACAACAAGTGCGGTTTTACTGGCATCAAGTGTTAACATCGTTACTCCCGTTAAATGAATCACTTCCAGACACCATACGACGTCATGGCCTGTTCCTGGTCGGATAATTTTGTTAATTTTTGTGAGAATGCGCAATAAGAGTGCAGCAAACGACCGCCTGGCCGTGGTTCGCTCTTATCGTCCGGCGGAATTTCCAGTATAATAGCCGCCTTTTTTCATCCAGTTGTGACATACAGAAAGCTGCGACATAGTAGCCTGCATACCAGGCGACATTTAGCCTGCGGCTAATTAAGGGATATCTCATGCGTACAGAATATTGCGGGCAGCTGCGTCAGTCCCACGTTGGACAGCAGGTAACCCTGTGTGGTTGGGTCAATCGTCGTCGTGATCTTGGTAGCCTTATCTTCATCGATATGCGCGACCGCGAAGGTATCGTTCAGGTGTTCTTCGATCCGGATCGCGCAGATGCGTTGAAGCTGGCCTCTGAGCTGCGTAATGAGTTCTGCATTCAGGTTACCGGCACAGTGCGCGCGCGTGACGAGAAAAATGTCAACGCCGACATGGCGACGGGTGCCATCGAAGTGCTGGCGTCCGATCTGGTGATCATCAACCGTGCAGAAGCGCTGCCGCTGGACTCCAACCACGTCAACACTGAAGAAGCGCGTCTGAAATACCGCTACCTGGATCTGCGTCGTCCGGAAATGGCTCAGCGTCTGAAAACCCGTGCGAAAATCACCAGCCTGGTGCGCCGCTTTATGGATGACCACGGTTTCCTCGACATCGAAACCCCGATGCTGACTAAAGCCACGCCGGAAGGCGCACGCGATTACCTGGTTCCATCCCGCGTTCATAAAGGCAAATTCTACGCGCTGCCGCAGTCTCCACAGCTGTTCAAACAGCTGCTGATGATGTCCGGCTTCGATCGCTACTATCAGATTGTTAAATGCTTCCGCGACGAAGACCTGCGCGCTGACCGCCAACCAGAATTTACCCAGATCGATGTGGAAACCTCCTTCATGACCGCCGAGCAGGTGCGTGAAGTGATGGAAGCTCTGGTGCGTAGCCTGTGGAACGACGTGAAAGGCGTTGAGCTGGGCGATTTCCCTATCATGACCTTCGCTGAAGCCGAGCGTCGTTACGGCTCTGACAAACCAGACCTGCGTAACCCGATGGAGCTGGTGGACGTAGCAGACCTGGTGAAAGGCGTTGAGTTTGCCGTATTCGCTGGCCCGGCTAACGATCCTAAAGGCCGCGTAGCAGCGCTGCGTGTACCGGGTGGTGCTGCCCTGAGCCGCAAGCAGATCGACGACTACGGCAACTTCATCAAGATCTACGGCGCGAAAGGTCTGGCCTATATTAAAGTGACCGAGCGTGCGAAAGGTCTGGAAGGCATCACCAGCCCGGTAGCGAAATTCCTGAACGCGGACATCGTGGAAGCGATCCTTGAGCGCACCGGCGCGCAGGACGGCGACATGATCTTCTTCGGCGCAGACAACAAGAAAGTCGTGGCGGATGCGATGGGCGCGCTGCGTCTGAAGCTCGGCAAAGACCTGAGCCTGACCGACGAAAACAAATGGGCGCCGCTGTGGGTTATCGACTTCCCAATGTTTGAAGACGACGGTGAAGGCGGCCTGACCGCAATGCACCATCCGTTCACCTCGCCAAAAGAGATGACGGCGGCAGAGCTGAAAGCGGCACCGGAAGAGGCGGTCGCGAACGCTTATGACATGGTTATCAACGGCTATGAAGTGGGCGGCGGTTCCGTGCGTATTCACAGCGGTGAAATGCAGCAGACCGTGTTCGGCATTCTGGGCATCAACGAGCAGGAGCAGCGCGAGAAGTTTGGCTTCCTGCTGGACGCACTGAAATACGGTACGCCGCCGCACGCGGGTCTGGCCTTCGGTCTTGACCGTCTGACCATGCTGCTGACCGGCACCGATAACATCCGTGATGTTATCGCCTTCCCGAAAACCACTGCCGCAGCGTGTCTGATGACCGAAGCGCCAAGCTTTGCCAACCCGGCCGCACTGGCCGAACTGGGCATTGATGTGGTGAAGAAGGAAGAGAAAAACTGATATGACATATAAGCTCCCCGTTTCGGTCCTGGTGGTCATTTATGCAGAAGACACGAAGCGGGTGCTGATGTTGCAGCGGCGCGATGACCCTGAATTCTGGCAGTCGGTTACCGGCAGTCTGGAAGAGGGGGAGACCGCGCCGCAGGCCGCCGCGCGTGAAGTAAAGGAAGAGGTCGCCATTGACGTTGCCCGCGAGCAATTGACCCTGAAGGACTGTCAGCGCACGGTGGAGTTCGAAATTTTTA
The DNA here is from genome assembly GCF_047530595.1 of Enterobacter sp. 01-M-02-SI-ECC. NCBI lineage: Bacteria > Pseudomonadati > Pseudomonadota > Gammaproteobacteria > Enterobacterales > Enterobacteriaceae > Enterobacter > Enterobacter sp. 01-M-02-SI-ECC. The sequence goes on from NZ_JBLKCZ010000002.1 coordinate 485,230, forward strand.
GCCATTTACGTCATCGCTACGCGCCGGGTACCGAGCGCAATACGGAGTCGTGGTTCTGTCTCGCGCTCCCCCATGAACGGGAGATCGTGTTTACCGAACACCTGACCTACCGCTGGGTGAATGCGGCAGATGCCGCCGCACTGACCAAGTCGTGGAGCAACCGGCAGGCGATTGAAGAATTTGTAATTAACGCAGCCTGAGAAGGCGCGATTTTTGGAGAACTTTTTATGGCAGGTCATAGTAAGTGGGCCAACACCAAACACCGCAAAGCGGCACAGGATGCCAAGCGCGGTAAGATCTTTACCAAAATCATTCGCGAGCTGGTGACAGCAGCGCGTCTGGGCGGCGGCGACCCGGCTTCTAACCCGCGTCTGCGCGCGGCGGTGGATAAAGCGCTGTCTAACAACATGACGCGTGACACCCTGAACCGTGCTATCGCACGTGGCGTGGGCGGTGATGAAGACGCGAACATGGAAACCATCATTTATGAAGGTTACGGTCCTGGCGGTACGGCGGTGATGGTTGAGTGCCTGTCCGACAACCGTAACCGTACCGTTGCGGAAGTGCGCCACGCGTTCACCAAAACCGGTGGCAACCTGGGCACCGACGGTTCCGTGGCTTACCTGTTCAGCAAAAAAGGCGTCATCTCCTTCGAGAAAGGCGACGAAGATGCGATCATGGAAGCGGCGCTGGAAGCCGGTGCGGAAGACGTAGTGACCTTCGATGACGGCGCTATCGACGTTTATACCGCGTGGGAAGAGATGGGTGCCGTGCGCGACGCGCTGGAAGCGGCTGGCCTGAAAGCGGACAACGCTGAAGTCTCCATGATCCCGTCCACCAAAGCGGACATGGATGCGGAAACGGCACCAAAACTGCTGCGTCTGATCGACATGCTCGAAGACTGCGACGACGTGCAGGAAGTGTACCACAACGGTGAAATCTCTGATGAGGTTGCAGCGACTCTCTGATGAGAGCCTGTAAACCGTTTACGGGAGACGCGTGATGTCGATTATTCTCGGGATTGACCCAGGCTCACGCGTCACCGGTTATGGCGTTATCCGTCAGGTGGGACGCCAGTTAACCTACCTGGGCAGCGGCTGTATTCGCACCAAAGTGGACGATCTTCCTTCGCGCCTGAAGCTCATTTATGCGGGCGTGTCGGAGATCATCACCCAGTTTCAGCCGGACTATTTCGCCATCGAGCAGGTCTTTATGGCGAAAAACGCCGATTCAGCGCTAAAGCTCGGTCAGGCGCGCGGTGTCGCCATCGTCGCTGCCGTGAACCAGGATTTGCCGGTATTCGAATACGCGGCACGTCAGGTCAAGCAGACGGTAGTGGGCATTGGTAGCGCGGAGAAAAGCCAGGTACAGCATATGGTGCGTACCCTGCTGAAGCTTCCCGCGAACCCGCAGGCCGACGCCGCCGATGCGCTGGCTATTGCGATTACCCACTGTCACGTCAGCCAGAATGCGATGCAAATGAGCGAGTCGCGGCTCAATCTGGCGCGAGGCAGGTTACGATAATCAGAAATCAGGCTGGATAAACATCCAGCCTTTTTTTATTATGTCGACAGTTAAATTCTCCCAGAACGCAGGAGCGTCACGTGATAGGCAGACTCAGAGGCATCATCATTGAAAAACAACCCCCGTTAGTGCTGCTGGAAGTGGGTGGCGTGGGCTATGAAGTCCATATGCCGATGACCTGCTTCTACGAGCTGCCGGACGCGGGCAAAGAGGCGATTGTCTTTACCCAGTTTGTGGTGCGTGAAGATGCCCAGCTGCTGTACGGCTTCAATAACAAGCAGGAACGGATCCTGTTCCGCGAGCTGATTAAAACCAACGGCGTTGGGCCGAAGCTGGCGCTGGCGATTTTGTCCGGCATGTCGGCACCACAGTTTGTGAATGCCGTTGAGCGCGAAGATCCTGCGGCGCTGATTAAGCTCCCGGGCATTGGTAAGAAAACCGCCGAGCGCCTGATTGTCGAAATGAAAGACCGCTTTAAAGGTCTGCATGGCGATCTGTTCACTCCGGCTGCCGATTTGGTACTGACCTCTCCTGGCGGCCCTGCGACGGATGATGACGCCGAGCAAGAAGCGGTTGCCGCGCTGGTGGCGCTGGGCTATAAACCTCAGGAGGCCAGCCGTATGGTGAGCAAAATTGCCAAACCGGACGCCAGCAGTGAAACCCTGATTCGTGAAGCGCTGCGCGCTGCATTGTGAGGTAAAGGATGATTGAAGCAGACCGCCTGGTGTCGGCAGGCACTATTCAGGCAGATGACGTGGTGGATCGCGCGATTCGCCCTAAGCTGCTTGATGAGTATATCGGCCAGCCGCAGGTTCGTTCCCAGATGGAGATTTTCATCCAGGCGGCAAAGCTGCGCGGCGATGCGCTCGATCACCTGCTCATTTTTGGCCCTCCCGGTTTAGGCAAAACCACGCTGGCGAATATCGTTGCCAATGAAATGGGCGTCAACCTGCGCACCACCTCCGGCCCCGTGCTGGAGAAGGCGGGCGATCTCGCCGCGATGCTGACCAACCTCGAACCGCATGACGTGCTGTTTATCGATGAGATCCACCGCCTGTCGCCGGTGGTGGAGGAAGTGCTCTATCCGGCGATGGAAGATTACCAGCTGGATATCATGATCGGTGAAGGCCCGGCCGCGCGCTCCATCAAAATCGATCTGCCGCCGTTTACCCTGATTGGCGCCACCACCCGCGCCGGGTCGTTGACCTCTCCGCTGCGCGACCGTTTCGGCATCGTGCAGCGTCTTGAGTTTTACCAGGTGGCGGATCTCCAGCACATCGTTGGCCGTAGCGCCCGCTATATGGGGCTCGAAATGAGCGAAGAGGGCGCGTTTGAAGTGGCGAAGCGTTCCCGCGGTACGCCGCGTATCGCCAACCGTCTGCTGCGCCGCGTGCGTGACTTTGCCGAGGTGAAGCACGATGGCTCGATTTCCGCGGAGATCGCCGCTCAGGCGCTCGATATGCTGAACGTCGATGCCGAAGGCTTTGACTATATGGACCGTAAACTGCTGCTGGCGGTGCTGGATAAGTTCTTTGGCGGCCCGGTTGGGCTGGATAACCTGGCTGCGGCTATTGGGGAAGAGCGTGAGACGATTGAAGATGTGCTGGAGCCGTATCTGATCCAGCAGGGCTTCCTGCAGCGTACCCCGCGTGGACGTATGGCAACGGTGCGGGCGTGGAATCATTTCGGCATTACGCCACCGGCAATGCCGTAATGTTGTGTTCCCTCTCCCCGTGGGAGAGGGCCGGTGAGGGCTTCTGCGCCCTCCATGTTAATTCGCGGTCTTTTTCATCATACTTAAGATAAACAGCACCGCCGCACTCAGCACCACTGACGGCCCCGCAGGCGTGTCATAGAACGCCGAGAAGGTTAACCCACCCGTTACCGCAATCATTCCGATAATCACGGCTACGCCGGCCATCTGCTCCGGCGTACGGGCAAAGCGACGCGCCGTGGCGGCAGGGATGATCAACAGCGACGTAATAATCAGCGCGCCGACAAACTTCATTGCGACACCAATCGTTAATGCCGTCACCAGCATCAGCAGCAGTTTTACGCGCTGCAGCTTCACGCCGTCGACAAATGCCAGATCAGGACTGACGGTCATGGCCAGTAAATTCCGCCACTGCCAGAGCAGAATAGCGAGCACCACCACCACGCCAACGGCGATAGCGATGAGATCTTCCGGCGTCACGGCCAGCAGGTCGCCGAAGAGGTAGGCCATCAGATCCACGCGGATGTTCGACATCAGGCTGACCACCACAAGGCCCAGAGACAGGGCACTGTGCGCCATAATGCCAAGCAGCGTATCAATGGCGAGGTGAGGGCGCTTTTCCAGCCAGACCAGACCGGCGGCCAGCAGCAGCGTGACCACAATCACCGCGTAGAAGGGGTTGACATCCAGCAGCAGACCAAAGGCAACGCCCAGCAGAGACGCGTGCGCCAGGGTATCGCCAAAATAGGACATTCTGCGCCAGACAACAAACGAGCCGAGTGGACCCGCGGCGCAGGCAAGCATAATCCCGGCCAGCCAGCCGGGCAGTAACAGTTCAATCATGAGTGTCCATTTCCCCGACGCAGTACGATTCGTCCCTGCAAATCATGGCGATGATTATGATGATGACGGTAAATACCCAGCTGTTCAGCGCCGCGGGGGCCGAACATGGAGATAAACTCCGGATGCATTGACACCACTTCAGGCGTACCGGAGCAGCAGATATGGTGGTTGAGGCACAGCACTTCGTCGGTTTTTGCCATCACCAGATGGAGATCGTGAGACACCATCAGCACGGCGCAATCAAGCTCCCGACGTAGCTGGTCGATCAAATCATAAAGCGCAACCTGCCCATTCACATCCACACCCTGAGTTGGCTCATCCAGTACCAGCAGCTGCGGGCTGCTCAGCAGCGCGCGGGCAAGTAAAACACGCTGAGTTTCACCGCCGGACAGTTTTTGCAGCGGCGCATCGACAAGATGGCCCGCCTGCACGCGTTTCAGCGCCGGGAGAATATCGGCTTTACGGGTGCCGGGGCGCAGACGCAGGAAACGGCTGACCGTCAGCGGCAGCGTGGCGTCGAGGTGAAGTTTTTGCGGCACATAGCCAATACGCAATTTTTCCTCGCGCTTAATCACGCCTTCATCGGGTGCGACCAGACCCAGCACCACGCGCACCAGGGTGGATTTGCCTGCGCCATTGGGACCGAGCAGCGTCAGAATTTTGCCGGGCTTCAGATCGAGCGACACGTCAGAGAGGACGCGGCGCTGGCCGAATGAGACCGAGATATTTTCAAGAGAAACCAATGTCGTCATGTCATTTTAAGCTTGAAGAAGTCAACGAATGTTATAATATCACATTCCACGCATTCACTACGATGATTAGTCGCATTATGTTACATAAAAATACGCTTCTTTTCGCAGCATTATCCGCTGCCCTTTGGGGTACAACCGCACAAGATGTTAACGCTGCGGTTGTCGCTTCGCTTAAACCACTCGGTTTCATCGCGTCCGCCATTGCAGACGGGGTAACTGAAACCCAGGTTCTGCTCCCTGATGGTGCATCCGAGCATGACTATTCCCTGCGCCCGTCGGATGTAAAACGCTTACAAAACGCGGACTTAGTTGTCTGGATTGGTCCTGAAATGGAAGCGTTTATGCAAAAGTCAGCAAAACAGGTTGCTGGCGAAAAACAGGTCGCGATTGCCGAACTCTCCGGCGTGAAACCGTTGCTCATGAAAGGGGCGGATGACGACGGCGACGAACATGACCATCATGCCGCAGACGGCGAAAAAGGTGATGGAGATCACCATCACGGCGAGTACAACATGCATCTTTGGTTATCCCCAGAGATAGCGCGGCTTTCAGCGGTTGCAATCCATGACAAATTAGTGGAACTTATGCCGCAAAGTCGAGCCAAACTAGACGCCAACCTGAAGGATTTTGAGGCACAATTAGCCGCAACCGATAAGCAGGTTGGTAATGAGCTCGCACCGTTGAAAGGTAAAGGGTATTTCGTTTTTCATGACGCCTACGGCTATTACGAAAAACACTACGGTTTGACCCCACTGGGCCACTTCACCGTCAACCCTGAAATTCAGCCTGGTGCGCAGCGTTTACATGAAATCAGAACACAGTTGGTTGAGCAAAAAGCGACATGCGTTTTTGCTGAGCCACAGTTCAGGCCAGCGGTCGTAGAAGCCGTGGCCAGGGGAACATCCGTGCGCATGGGAACCCTTGACCCGCTAGGTACGAATATCCAGTTGAGCAAAGCGAGCTATTCGCAGTTCCTCAGCCAACTGGCGAACCAGTATGCGAGCTGCCTGAAAGGAGATTAACGAGGAAGTGAATACGTGCAACAGATAGCCCGCTCTGTCGCCCTGGCATTTAACAATCTGCCACGACCCCACCGCGTTATGCTGGGGTCGCTTACAGTTCTCACCTTAGCGGTCGCCGTCTGGCGGCCCTATGTTTACCACCCGAGTTCTGCCCCTATCATTAAAACCATTGAGCTTGAAAAGAGCGAAATCCGTTCTTTGCTGCCTGAAGCCAGTGAGCCTATCGACCAGGCGGCTCAGGAAGATGAAGCTATCCCGCAGGATGAGCTGGACGATAAAACCGAGAACGAGGCGGGTATCCACGAATATGTTGTCTCTACCGGGGATACGCTGAGCAGCGTGCTGAACCAGTACGGCATCGACATGGGCAATATCAGCCAGCTGGCGGCTGCGGATAAAGATCTTCGCAACCTGAAAATCGGACAGCAGCTCTCCTGGACTTTAACGGCGGATGGCGATCTCCAGCGTCTGACCTGGGAAATGTCCCGCCGCGAAACCCGCACCTACGATCGCACTGCAAACGGTTTCAAGATGACCAGCGAAATGCAGAAGGGTGACTGGGTTAACAGCGTTCTGAAAGGCACCGTGGGCGCGAGCTTTGTCTCCAGCGCGCGCGATGCAGGCCTGACCAGCGCTGAAATCAGCTCGGTGATCAAAGCCATGCAGTGGCAGATGGATTTCCGCAAGCTGAAGAAGGGCGATGAGTTCTCCGTCCTGATGTCCCGCGAAATGCTGGACGGCAAGCGCGAGCAAAGCCAGCTGCTGGGCGTACGTCTGCGCTCCGAGGGCAAAGATTACTACGCGATTCGTGCCGAAGACGGCAAGTTCTATGACCGTACCGGTACGGGCCTTGCAAAAGGCTTCCTGCGCTTCCCGACGGCAAAACAGTTCCGCGTCTCCTCTAACTTTAACCCGCGTCGTCTGAACCCGGTAACCGGGCGCGTCGCGCCGCACCGTGGCGTTGACTTTGCCATGCCGCAGGGCACGCCGGTACTGGCGGTTGGAGATGGTGAAGTGGTGGTGGCCAAGCGTAGCGGTGCCGCCGGATATTATGTCGCGGTACGTCATGGCCGCACTTATACGACCCGCTACATGCACCTGCGTAAGCTGCTGGTCAAACCGGGCCAGAAGGTGAAGCGTGGTGACCGTATCGCGATCTCCGGCAATACCGGACGCTCTACCGGCCCGCACCTGCACTATGAAGTGTGGATCAACCAACAGGCCGTGAACCCGCTGACGGCGAAACTGCCGCGTACCGAAGGCCTGACCGGTAAAGATCGTACTGATTATCTGGCGCAGGTGAAAGAGGTGATGCCGCAGCTGAGCTTAAACTAAGCCCTCTGTTTTTGTTAAAAAAGCCGGCGCACACTGACGCCGGCTTTTTCTTTTGTGCGTGGACGACTGCCTCGCTACACTATCTGAATAAAATTTTGCGTCATCAGACCCTGGATCCAGCATGGAAACCAAAAAAAACAATATTGAATACATTCCTGAGTTTGAAAAATCCTTCCGCCATCCGCGCAACTGGGGCGCCTGGCTTGGTGTTTACGCCTTTGCGGGGATGGCGATGCTGCCTGCCTCTGTTCGCGATCCCGTTCTCGGTAAAATTGGCCGTCTGGCCGGGCGTTTAGGCAAGAGCGCCCGCCGCCGCGCGCAGATCAACCTTTACTACTGTTTTCCTGAGAAAAGCGACGCCGAGCGCGAGGCAATCATTGATGAGATGTATACCACCGCCCCGCAGGCAATGGCGATGATGGCTGAACTGGCGCTGAAAGGGCCGGATAAAATCGTCGATCGCGTTGACTGGAAAGGGCTGGACATCATCGAGGAGATGCGCCGCAACGACGAGAAAGTCATTTTCCTTGTCCCCCACGGCTGGGGTGTTGATATTCCGGCTATGCTGATGGCGTCTCAGGGCCAGAAAATGGCGGCGATGTTCCATAACCAGGGAAATAAAATCTACGATTTTGTCTGGAATACGGTGCGCCGTCGTTTTGGCGGACGTTTGCATGCGCGTAACGATGGCATTAAGCCCTTCATTCAGTCGGTACGTCAGGGCTACTGGGGCTATTATCTGCCGGATCAGGACCACGGCCCCGAGCACAGCGAGTTTGTCGATTTCTTTGCGACCTATAAAGCGACGCTCCCCGCGATTGGCCGCCTGATGAAAGTCTGCCGTGCCCGCGTGATCCCGCTGTTCCCGGTCTATGACGGGAAAACGCATCGCTTGAGTATTGAAGTTCGTCCGCCGATGGATGATTTGCTGACCGCAGACGACCACACGATCGCGCGTCGAATGAACGAAGAGGTGGAGATACTGGTGGGGCCGCATGCCGAACAGTATACGTGGATACTGAAGCTGCTTAAAACGCGGAAACCGGGTGAAACAGAGCCCTATAAACGTAAAGAGCTTTATCCGAGGAAATAAAAAAAGCCCTCTCCATCTGGAGAGGGCTTTTTAACACAGACGTTATTACTCGACGGTCATAACGCGCGTGGTGTTGGTTGAGCCGATGGTGCTCATCACGTCGCCCTGGGTCACAATGACGATATCACCGGATACCAGATAGCCTTTGTCGCGCAGCAGGTTTACGGCATCGTGCGCCGCAGCTACGCCGTCGTTGGTGCTGTCGAAGTGAACCGGCGTCACGCCGCGGTACAGCGCGGTCAGGTTCAGCGTACGTTCGTGACGGGACATGGCGAAGATCGGCAGACCAGAGCTGATACGAGAGGTCATCAGCGCGGTGCGGCCAGATTCGGTCATGGTGATGATCGCGGTAACGCCCTTCAGATGGTTTGCCGCGTACATCGCAGACATCGCTATCGCTTCTTCCACGTTGTCGAACTGCACGTCCAGACGGTGTTTAGAAACGTTAATGCTTGGGATCTTTTCAGCGCCCAGGCAGACGCGCGCCATGGCGGCCACGGTTTCTGCCGGATACTGGCCTGCAGCGGTTTCCGCAGAGAGCATCACCGCATCGGTACCGTCCAGCACGGCGTTAGCCACGTCCATAACTTCTGCACGGGTTGGCATTGGGTTGGTGATCATCGATTCCATCATCTGAGTGGCGGTGATCACCGCGCGGTTCAGCTGACGTGCGCGACGAATCAGCGCTTTCTGGATCCCTACCAGCTCAGGGTCGCCAATTTCCACGCCCAGGTCTCCACGCGCAACCATCACCACGTCGGATGCGAGGATCACATCGTCCATGGCATCCTGATCGCAAACGGCTTCCGCGCGTTCAACTTTCGCGACGATTTTAGCATCGCAGCCTGCATCACGAGCCAGGCGACGCGCATAGTTCAGATCTTCGCCGCAGCGCGGGAAGGAGACCGCCAGGTAGTCAACGCCGATCAGCGCAGCCGTCACGATGTCCGCTTTGTCTTTATCGGTAAGCGCTTCTGCAGAGAGGCCGCCGCCCAGTTTGTTGATGCCTTTATTGTTGGAAAGCGGGCCGCCGACGGTGACTTCGGTGAACACTTTCATGCCCTGAACTTCCAGCACCTTCAGCTGTACGCGACCGTCGTCGAGCAGCAGGATATCGCCTGGCACAACGTCAGCCGGCAGGCCTTTATAGTCGATACCGACTTTCTCTTTATCGCCTTCGCCTTTGCCCAGGTTGGCATCCAGCAGGAATTTGTCGCCGATATTGAGGAAAACTTTACCCTCTTTAAAGGTCGATACGCGGATTTTTGGACCCTGCAAATCGCCGAGGATAGCAACGTGGCGGCCCAGTTTGGCTGCGATTTCACGCACTTTATCGGCACGTAACTTATGGTCTTCTGGCGTACCGTGAGAGAAGTTCATACGCACCACGTTGGCGCCGGCAGCGATAATTTTCTCAAGATTATTATCGCGATCGGTGGCCGGGCCTAAGGTGGTTACGATCTTGGTTCTGCGAAGCCTTCTGGACATGTAATACTCCGTTGACTGAAACAACTTTGGTGTTGCGTGAACATTGAATCGGCCTTCATCTGCTGCAAGGCAGCGGAGAGTGGACCGAATGCCGTAAATCGTTACATCGTAATTATTGGTTACGTCTTCGTTATCAACTATCAGGGAACATCGCTCTTTATAAGCAATTCTTTATCAAAACGCGATTCCTTCAGCGCTTCCTTGACCCGCTTCAAGTTATCCCGGAATTTTGCGCCCCGACGTAAGGTAAAACCGGTTGCCAGCACGTCAATCACGGTAAGCTGCGCCAGTCGGGAAACCATCGGCATATAAATGTCGGTGTCTTCCGGCACGTCGAGGGTGATCGCCAGCGTCGCCTCACGCGCCAGCGGCGTGCCTGCCGTGGTGAGGGCAATCACCATGGCATCGTTTTCACGGGCCAGCTGTGCCAGCTCTACCTGACTCTTGGTGCGGCCGGTGTGCGAAATCAGTACCACGACGTCATCTTCACTGCAATTCATACAGCTCATGCGTTGCAGCACAATGTCATCGGAATAAATAACCGGGACGTTAAAGCGGAAAAATTTGTTCATGGCGTCATGCGCCACGGCTGCCGACGACCCGAGACCAAAGAACGCAATCCGCTTGGCCTGGGTGAGCAAATCCACCGCGCGATTCACGGAACTCATGTCCAGAGACTGGCGCACGTGGTCAAGCGAAGCCATGGCCGATTCAAAAATTTTCGCGGTATAGGCATCAACGCTGTCGTCTTCATCCACATTACGATTAACATATGGGGTGCCGTTAGCCAGACTTTGTGCCAGATGCAGTTTAAAATCAGGAAAGCCGCGCGTTTCCAGGCTACGGCAAAAGCGATTGACCGTGGGTTCGCTAACACCCGCTTCCTGTGCCAGAGCGGCGATGCTTGAATGAATCGCCTGAGCGGGAGAGGCGAGAATGACCTCAGCCACTTTTCGCTCGGATTTGCTAAGGTGTTCCAGTTGAAACTGGATTTTTTCCAGCATGTTCATGTTAACAGGATGCTCATGGGTGTAAACGATTTCATAAATTGATGAAATCGTGATTCGATTTAGCCGATATTACCCCTGTGGCTTCCATTAAGGGTAACAATCGACAAGATAATGTTGTTGTTTTTTTTCATTACTTGATCGGTGTCGGGTTTTGCTGTGACCCTGTTGCGCAAAGAAACGACGGTTGTTGCGTCATTACGCCGTCGTAATCACCCAGATGGTGAAAAATCGCGGTATCGCACGCGACGATAAGCGCTAATGGTTTCGGGAATGACGTAAAAGCAGTACAGTGCATTGTAATAAAATTACAACGATACCTGGCAGAAGTACCAGGTGATCCAACTGAGGAGAATGACATGGCGGTAACGCAAACAGCCCAGGCATGTGACCTGGTCATTTTCGGCGCGAAAGGCGACCTTGCACGCCGAAAATTGCTGCCTTCCCTGTATCAACTGGAGAAAGCGGGCCAAATTCATCCGGATACCCGTATCCTGGGTGTCGGGCGCGCTGACTGGGACAAGGACGCTTATACCAAAGTCGTCCGCGAGGCGCTCGAAACTTTCATGAAAGAAAAAATTGATGAAAGTTTGTGGGATACCCTGAGTGGACGCCTCGATTTCTGCAACCTGGACGTCAACGACGTCAGCGCGTTTACCCGCTTAGGCGCGATGCTGGATCAGAAAAACCGTGTCACCATTAACTATTTCGCCATGCCGCCAAGCACCTTCGGCGCCATCTGCAAAGGTCTGGGCGAAGCCAAACTGAACGCCAAACCGGCGCGCGTCGTGATGGAGAAGCCGCTGGGTACGTCGCTGGCAACCTCGCGTGAAATCAACGACCAGGTGGGCGAGTTCTTTGAAGAGTGCCAGGTCTACCGCATTGACCACTATCTCGGTAAAGAGACGGTTCTGAACCTGCTGGCGCTGCGTTTCGCTAACTCCCTGTTTGTGAATAACTGGGACAACCGCACTATCGACCACGTGGAAATCACCGTAGCGGAAGAGGTGGGGATTGAAGGTCGCTGGGGTTACTTTGACCAGGCCGGCCAGATGCGCGACATGATCCAGAACCACCTGCTGCAAATTCTGTGCATGATTGCCATGTCTCCACCGTCTGACCTGACGGCTGACAGCATCCGTGACGCAAAAGTGAAAGTGCTGAAGTCACTGCGCCGCATCGACCGCTCCAACGTGCGTGAGAAGACCGTCCGCGGTCAGTACACCGCCGGGTTTGCGCAAGGCAAAAAAGTGCCGGGCTACCTGGAAGAAGAGGGCGCGAACAAGTCCAGCAACACCGAGACGTTCGTGGCGATCCGCGTGGATATCGACGACTGGCGCTGGGCGGGCGTTCCGTTCTACCTGCGCACCGGTAAACGTCTGCCGGCTAAATGTTCCGAAGTGGTTGTGTACTTCAAAAACCCGGAACTGAACCTGTTCAAAGAGTCCTGGCAGGAACTGCCGCAGAACAAGTTGACCATTCGTCTGCAGCCGGACGAAGGGGTGGATATCCAGATCCTGAACAAAGTGCCGGGGCTGGATCATAAACACAACCTGCAGACCACCAAGCTGGATCTGAGCTACTCCGAAACCTTCAACCAGACGCACCTGGCCGATGCTTACGAGCGTCTGCTGCTGGAAACCATGCGCGGTATCCAGGCGCTGTTCGTGCGTCGCGACGAAGTGGAAGAGGCGTGGAAATGGGTCGACTCCATCACCGAAGCCTGGGCTGCCGATCAGGATGCGCCAAAACCGTACCAGGCTGGTACATGGGGACCTGTCGCGTCGGTGGCGATGATCACCCGCGATGGCCGCTCCTGGAACGAGTTTGAGTAAGATAATCCTCTAGCTCGAAAGTGTTATTTTACCGGTAACATGATCTAACACAGCTAGTGGCACAATTTTCAACTTTTAAGCTCCGCGTGGATTCACCCGCGGAGCTTTTTTTATTACACTGCCGGAAGTGATTTTGCCCCTGAGCTCCGGACAGCAAGCGTTTCAGCGTTGTTAACAACTGCCAGCGACTTTGTAAACTCCCGAGCCGGACAGATAATTTAGAGGAGCTTTTATGAATCCGACATTGTTACGCGTAACACAGCGCATTATCGAGCGCTCGAAAGAGACCCGTTCGGCCTACCTCGCCCGGATTGAACAGGCAAAGAGCAGCACCGTCCACCGATCTCAGCTGGCCTGCGGGAACCTGGCGCACGGCTTCGCCGCCTGCCAGCCTGATGATAAAGCGTCGCTGAAAAGCATGTTGCGTAACAATATCGCCATCATTACCTCCTATAACGATATGCTTTCCGCCCACCAGCCGTATGAGGTCTATCCCACTATCATCCGTAACGCGCTGCACAGCGTGAATGCGGTGGGCCAGGTGGCGGGCGGCGTGCCTGCCATGTGTGACGGCGTGACGCAGGGGCAGGACGGTATGGAGCTGTCCCTGCTGAGCCGCGAAGTGATTGCGATGTCTGCCGCGGTGGGCTTGTCACACAATATGTTTGATGGCGCGCTGTACCTCGGCGTGTGCGACAAGATTGTCCCGGGCCTGGTGATGGCGGCGCTGTCGTTTGGGCATCTGCCTGCGATCTTCGTCCCGTCCGGCCCAATGGCGAGCGGTCTGCCGAACAAAGAAAAAGTGCGTATTCGCCAGCTGTACGCGGAAGGGAAAGCAGACCGTCAGGCGCTGCTGGAGGCGGAAGCTGCGTCTTACCATGCGCCGGGGACCTGTACGTTCTACGGTACGGCTAACACTAACCAGATGGTCGTTGAGTTTATGGGGATGCAGCTTCCGGGCTCGTCCTTCATCCAGCCAGATGCACCGCTGCGCAAGGCGCTGACCGAGGCCGCGGCCCGTCAGGTCACGCGTCTGACCGGCAACGGCAACGAATGGATGCCGATGGGTAAAATGGTTGACGAAAAAGTCATTGTTAACGGGATTGTCGCGCTGCTGGCAACCGGTGGCTCAACTAACCACACCATGCATCTGGTGGCCATGGCGCGTGCGGCGGGCATTCTGATTAACTGGGATGACTTCTCCGAGATCTCTTCTGTAGTGCCGCTGATGGCGCGTCTGTACCCGAACGGTCCGGCGGATATTAACCACTTCCAGGCTGCAGGCGGCGTACCGCTGCTGATGCGGGAGCTGCTGAAAGGCGGACTGCTGCATGAAGACGTAAATACCGTGGCTGGCTTTGGCCTTCAGCGCTACACCCAGGAGCCGTGGCTGAACAACGGCGAGCTGGACTGGCGTGAAGGGGCGAGCGCTTCCCTTGATGCGCAGGTGATTGCCACGATCGACAAACCGTTCTCTCCTCATGGCGGCACCAAAGTGCTGAGCGGCAACCTCGGTCGTGCGGTAATGAAGACCTCTGCCGTACCGGAAGAGAACCAGGTTATCGAAGCGCCGGCGGTGGTGTTTGAAAGCCAGCACGACGTATTACCCGCCTTTGACGCCGGTCTGCTTGATAAAGACTGCGTAGTGGTGGTGCGTCACCAGGGGCCTAAAGCTAACGGGATGCCAGAATTACATAAACTTATGCCACCACTTGGTGTATTATTGGACCGCCGTTTCAAAATTGCGCTAGTCACCGATGGACGCCTCTCCGGGGCATCCGGTAAAGTGCCTTCAGCCATCCACGTGACGCCGGAAGCCTACGACGGCGGTTTACTGGCGAAAGTACGCGATGGTGACATGATCCGCGTGAACGGCCAGACGGGCGAGTTAACCCTGCTGGTGGATGACGCCGAGCTGGCGGCACGTCAGCCCCATATTCCTGACCTGAGCGCATCGCGCGTGGGGACCGGACGCGAAATGTTCAGCGCGCTGCGTGAGAAACTCTCCGGTGCGGAGCAGGGCGCAACCTGTATTACGTTTTAAGACGACTTGATTTTAACGATCTGGCGAGAGAAAACTCTGATGAAAAACTGGAAAACAAGTGCAGAAGCAATCCTGACCACTGGCCCTGTCGTGCCGGTTATCGTGGTAAACAAGCTGGAGCACGCTGTACCGATGGCGAAAGCGCTGGTTGCGGGCGGCGTTCGCGTTCTGGAAGTGACCCTGCGCACCGCCTGCGCGATGGATGCTATCCGCGCTATCGCCAAAGAAGTGCCGGACGCCATCATCGGTGCGGGTACCGTTCTCAACGCGCAGCAGCTGGCAGAAGTGACCGAAGCGGGCGCGCAGTTCGCCATCAGCCCTGGCCTGACCGAGCCGCTGCTGAAAGCCGCCACTGAAGGTACCATTCCGCTGATCCCTGGCATCAGCACCGTCTCTGAACTGATGCTGGGCATGGACTACGGTCTGAAAGAGTTCAAATTCTTCCCGGCTGAAGCGAACGGCGGCACCAAAGCGCTGCAGGCGATTGCGGGTCCATTCTCTCAGGTGCGCTTCTGCCCGACGGGCGGTATCTCTCCTGCCAACTACCGTGACTACCTGGCGCTGAAAAGCGTGCTTTGCATCGGTGGTTCATGGCTGGTTCCGGCGGATGCGCTGGAAGCGGGCGACTGGGATCGCATCACCAAACTGGCTCGCGAAGCGGTTGAAGGTGCGAAACAGTAAGCCATTCGCCGCATGAAAAACGGGCCTTACGGCCCGTTTTTTTATCCTGCAACCTTGACGTTCGCAGCGGCCGCTTTCGCTCTCGCCACGGCGTCGTCAACGTTATCCCCGGTGGCTAATGCCACGCCAAGACGGCGGGTTCCGTCGATCTCCGGCTTGCCGAACAAACGTACCTGCAATCCTGCACCCACCGCCCCGTCGACGTTATCAAACGTGACGTTCTGGCTGGTTAACTGCGGCAGGATCACCGCCGAGGCGGCCGGGCCATACTGACGAATCCCGCCGACGGGCAGGCCGAGGAACGCGCGCACGTGCAGGGCGAACTCGGAGAGATCCTGCGAAATCAGCGTCACCATGCCGGTGTCATGCGGGCGAGGGGAGACTTCGCTGAAAATCACCTCATCACCGCACACAAACAGCTCCACGCCGAACAGGCCATAGCCGCCCAGCGCCAGGACGGTTTTACGGGCGATCTCCTGAGCACGCTCCAGCGCCAGGGTGCTCATCTGCTGCGGCTGCCAGGATTCGCGGTAATCGCCATCTTCCTGACGGTGCCCAATCGGGTCGCAGAAATGGACGCCGTCAACGGCGCTGACGGTCAGCAGGGTGATTTCGAAATCAAACTTCACGACGCCTTCGACGATGACGCGACCGGCTCCGGCCCGGCCACCCTGCTGGGCATAATCCCACGAGCTATCCAGGGTGCTGCTGTCGCGAATAAAGCTCTGTCCTTTTCCGGAGGAGCTCATCACCGGCTTAACGATGCACGGGTAGCCAATCTCTTCGACGGCCTTCAGGAATGCGGCCTTATCGCCCGCAAAACGGTAGCTCGAGGTGGGCAATCCCAGCTCTTCCGCCGCCAGGCGACGAATGCCTTCGCGGTTCATGGTGAGCTTTGCGGCTTTCGCGCAGGGCACCACGCGCTGGCCTTCCTGTTCCAGAGCGATCAGCGTATCGGTGGCGATGGCCTCAATTTCCGGCACAACAAAATCGGGTTTTTCGCGCGTAATCAGCTCACGAAGGGCATCGCCATCCAGCATGTTAATCACATAAGAACGATGGGCGACGTGCATGGCGGGTGCGTCGGCGTAACGGTCTACGGCAATGACTTCCACACCTAAACGCTGGCACTCAATGGCGACCTCTTTTCCCAGCTCGCCCGATCCCAACAGCATCACTCGCGTCGCCGCAGGTCGCAGCGCAGTTCCTAAACGAATCATAACAATCCCCCTGAAAAAGTTGCGCGCAGTATAAACGAAAACGTTTGCGTCTGTCTTGCGCAGGGATAAACGCGAGGGCAGAAATTTGCGCTTCTTTAGCCCGACCAGACATTTCCTGACGCCCGCTCGCTTACGCTGTGGAACATGTTCACCGTTAAGTGAGGGAAACCATGTCTGGCTGGTTAAATCAATTGCAATCCCTGTTAGGGCAGAAAACATCGTCTGGCGAACGGGGCCTCAGCAAACTGCTGGTACCCGGGGCGCTCGGCGGGCTGGCAGGCCTGCTGGTCGCGAATAAATCCTCACGCAAGCTGCTGGCAAAGTATGGTACAGGCGCGCTGCTGGCCGGCGGCGGCGCCATCGCGGGCACCGTGCTGTGGAATAAATACAAGGACAGGGTACGGACCGCGCACAGCGATGAACCGCATTACGGCGAGCACACCTCGCCGCTGGATCTGCGTACCGAACGGCTCATTCTTGCGCTGGTCTTTGCCGCGAAAAGCGACGGGCATATTGACGATAAGGAACGAACGGCGATCGAGCAGCAGCTGCGCGAGGCCGGTGTTGAAGAGAAGGGAAGAGTGCTGGTGGCGCAGGCGATAGAACAGCCGCTCGAGCCGCAGCGTCTTGCGCAAAGTGTGAAAAATGAGGAAGAGGCGCTGGAGCTCTATTTCCTCAGCTGCGCCGCCATCGATATCGATCACTTTATGGAACGCAGCTACCTTAACGCTCTGGGCGATGCGTTAAAGATCCCTCAGGACGTGCGCGAGGGTATTGAGCGGGATATCCGGGAGCAAAAACAGGCGTTACAGGGATAGCCGTCGCCGTCGCGACGCTGTTTCGCTTGCATCATGCGTGGGTTTTGCCAACCTTATAGGGTGTAAAACTTAAAAGAATGATGACATGCCACCGAAAGCCCGACGTACTCCTTATGCGATCACCACGCATGGCGATACGCGTATAGACAACTATTACTGGCTGCGGGACGATTCTCGCTCCCGGCCAGAGGTACTCGACTACCTGCACGAGGAAAACGACTATGGCCGAAAGGTCATGTCCAGCCAGCAGACGCTTCAGGACCAGCTCCTGAATGAAATGGTGCAGCGTATTCCCCAGCGCGATATCTCCGCGCCCTGGACCAAAAACGGCTATCGCTATCGCCATATTTACGAGCCCGGCAATGAGTATCCCATCTACCAGCGTCAGTCGGTGTTAAGCGCCGAATGGGATGAGTGGGATATTCTGCTCGATGCCAACCAGCGGGCCGCCCACAGCGAGTTTTATACCCTGGGCGGCATGTCCATTTCCCCTGACAACGCGGTGATGGCGCTGGCGGAGGATTATCTCTCCCGCCGCCAGTACGGCCTGCGGTTTCGCAATCTGGACACCGGCAACTGGTATCCGGAAATGCTGGAAAACGTCTCCCCGGATTTTGTCTGGGCGAATGATTCCGAGACGGTCTACTACGTCAAAAAGCACGCGTCGACGCTGCTGCCTTACCAGGTGTGGCGACATACCGTGGGAACAGACTCCGCTGACGACGAGCTGGTTTATGAAGAGAAAGACGAAACGTTCTATGTCAGCCTGCATAAAACCTCCTCACGCCACTATGTGATTATCTTCCTTGCCAGCGCGACGACGTCGGAAGTTCTGCTGCTCGATGCCGAACTGCCGGACGCCCAGCCGCTCTGTTTCCTGCCGCGCCGTAAGGATCACGAGTACAGCCTGGATCACTTCCAGCACAGCTTTTATCTGCGCTCCAATCGCGAGGGCAAAAACTTTGGTCTCTATAAAACCAAAGTGCGCGATGAGCGCAAGTGGGAGGTGCTTATCCCCGCGCGGGATCAGGTGATGCTGGAAGGGTTCACCCTGTTTACCGACTGGCTGGTGGTGGAAGAGCGTCAGCGCGGGCTGACCAGTATCCGGCAAATCAACCGTAAAACCCGGGAAGTGGTGGGGATTGCGTTTGATGACCCGGCCTACGTGACGTGGATTGGGTTCAACCCTGAACCCGAATCGTCGCGGTTGCGCTACGGCTACTCCTCCATGACCACGCCGGACACCCTGTTTGAGCTGGATATGGATACCGGGCAGCGCCAGGTGATTAAACAGACCGAGGTAAAAGGTTTTGAGTCCGAAAACTACCGCAGCGAGCATCTGTGGGTCACCGCCCGTGATGGTGTGGAGGTGCCGGTCTCGCTGGTCTATCACAAAGGCCATTTCCAGAAAGGCAAAAACCCGATCCTGGTGTACGGCTACGGCTCGTATGGCTCAAGCATGGATGCCGATTTCAGCAGCAGCCGGTTAAGCCTGCTCGATCGCGGCTTTGTTTTCGCCATCGCCCATATTCGCGGCGGCGGTGAGCTGGGCCAGAACTGGTATGAAGACGGGAAATTCCTGAAAAAGAAAAACACCTTCAATGACTACCTCGACGTCTGCGATGCGCTGATTGAGCAGGGCTACGGCGCTCCGCAGCTCTGCTTTGGGATGGGGGGCAGCGCGGGCGGCATGCTAATGGGGGCGGCGATCAACCAGCGTCCCGACCGCTTTAAGGGGATTGTCGCGCAGGTACCGTTTGTCGATGTGGTCACGACCATGCTCGATGAATCCATTCCGCTTACCACCGGAGAGTTTGAGGAGTGGGGGAATCCGCAGGATGAGATGTACTACCGCTATATGAAAGAGTACAGCCCGTACGATAACGTTGAGGCGAAAGCCTACCCGCACATGCTGGTCACCACCGGTTTGCATGATTCTCAGGTGCAGTACTGGGAGCCGGCAAAATGGGTGGCAAAGCTGCGGGAGCTGAAAACCGATGACAATCTGCTGCTGCTGTGTACCGACATGGATTCCGGACACGGAGGGAAATCGGGGCGATTTAAATCGTACGAAGGCGTTGCCCTGGAATATGCCTTTTTAATAGGCCTGGCGCAGGACACGCTGCCAGGCCGTGCGGAGCGTTAAGCGTCGCCCAGATAATGTTTCAGCGTTAAGCGCAGTTCCGGGCTCATTCTGTCGAGGTTGTTATACAGCCAGCGCAAATAGCCCGGGTCTTTATCCGCCACCTCGGACACCGGCTTCCCGCGATATTTACCAAAGGTAAACGTGGTCAGCAGCGCGGGACGTCCGGTGATCGTCGCCATGTCATCCGGCGTCCAGCCAGAGATATTCATAATATCAATCAGCAGCGCGGCGGTGATATAGCAGTCATACAGGGCGCGGTGATGGTGAAGCCCCTCAGGGGTACGTACGCTGAGCTTGCGGGACTTGTACAGCGCCATGTTGCTGTATTTAATCCCCGGCCACAGACGACGCGCCAGCTTCATGGTGCAAATCCATTCCCCCGGCATTTCAGGCAACACCCGGCGGTCAAAGCTGGCGTTATGCGCGACGTACCACGGACTACCGTAGTAGTGAGGGATGATCTCTTCGATCCACGGCTTATCCGCCACCATCGATTCGGTAATGCGATGGATAGCCATTGCCTGAGGGCTTATGGGGCGATCGGGACGCACCAGATGGCTCATGGGGTTGACGATTTTACCATCAACCACGTCGACAGAGGCCACTTCCACTATTCCGCCCTGAAGATCGCAAGTTTCGGTATCGATGACGCGCAGCATTGAAAACTCCTGAGCTTAAAACGCCTAGCCTAAAGGAATGATATCGCCTTGCCAACCCTCTCCGCCGAGCGTGCCGGTCACCAGAAGCTCGCCCTTATCCGCGCGCACGACCAGCTGGCCTTTTTCATCCCACAGCGCGCTGCCGCCGCAGGCGTTTGCCATCAGCACCGCAATGGCATATTTATGCGCGAAGCGCTGCAGGTTACTGATGGACTGCCGCCAGCGATTATCCCCCACCGACTGGCAGCTGGTAACAAGCGTTGCCCGGGGATCGAGATTGGGGGAATCGGGATGTGCATCAAGGATGCTAAGGTGTTTATCCCCCGGCACGAGGCTGGCACCGCGCCCTTGCGGATAGCGCAAAATGCGATGGCAGGCGGGCGAAAACAGCACAAGGCCTTTCTGGCGCTGGCCATTCTGTTCCAGGGGGAGCCCGGCAATAACGGTAATCTGGTGTAGATGTGCCGCGTTGAGCAGCGGCTCCAGCTGCGCGTCATCGGGCGGGGGAGGTAACGTCGGCGCGCCAGAGCCCGTTAATGAGAGTTCAGGGAAAACCAGCAGTTCGCACCGCTGCCGCGCTGCTTCGGCGATGAAGCGCAGGTGGTGCGTAACATGGTCATCTACGGTCTGATGCAGCCCGCCATACTGGGCTGCCGCTATATTCCAATGTGACATCGTGACTTCCTTATACACTGAGTCGCAGAGATTTAAGAATAGACCCATATTTATCAGGGTTTTCTTATCCTGCCAGATTACGCGTAAGGAAGTGTAACGACTCGTTAAGCTTATTTAACTTTAGGCTCGTACGGTAAACGGGAGAGATTGACCGAGGCAAGACGGTGGGCGATGAGTCTTTCGCGGAACCAGTCGCGCAGATGGGCGGGCTGTTCCCGTTCCACGACTTCAGCCACGATGGGCATGTTGTAACGCTCTTTGAACGCGACGCCAGCGGCAGCGAGATCGACATTCACTTTATCCATCTCGTCCTGCGGAAGGGCGGCCAGATTGATCTTCATTACCTTCTCCTTTTTATACGGCGGCAACGTTACCGCGATTGCACGATGATGACAAGCGGAGGCAGGATGATCCTCGACTCGTTTATTATACAGCGTTATTCTTTAGCATACAGACATAACAAAAAGGAATGATTGGATGGGTTTCTCCGCTTCCCGCGCAGTTTGCGCACTGGTTTTTGTGGCCTCGACAATGATGACGCCCTCCGTGCTTGCACATGCGCATCTTAACCAGCAGGTCCCGGCAGCAGACAGCGTGGTGACCGCACCTCAGGCACTTACGCTGAATTTTTCGGAAGGTATCGAACCTGGTTTTAGCGGTGTGGTGGTAACGGATGCGCAAAATCAGGTCATCAAAACGGGAACCGTTACGCGCGACGAAAAGAACAAAGCTCAGCTTACCGTGCCGCTGGAACAAACGCTGGCAGCAGGAACTTACCAGGTGGACTGGCACGTGGTCTCCGTAGACGGCCATAAAACCAAAGGCAGCTATCACTTTAGCGTGAAATAGCATGCTGGCGCTGTGTTATGTCGGGTTACGCTTTATCCATTTCGGGGCGCTGATGCTGGTGTTTGGCAATGCGCTTTATAGCGTCTGGTTTGCGCCTTCCTCTCTCCACCGTCTGCTGTCCCGGCGTTTTCAGTCTCAGCAGAAAGTGGCGGCCCTAGTGAGCCTGGCGGCTGCGGTCCTGATGTTTATGCTGCAGGGTGGATTGATGGGCAACGGCTGGGGAGATGTGTTTGCGCCACAGGTCTGGTTCAGCGTGATGGGAACCCGGTTTGGCGGCGTCTGGCTGTGGCAAATGATCCTCGCTGCGATAACGGTCAGTGCCGCATGGCTCGCGCCGCTGAAAGGTTCGCGTCTGCTGCTGCTCGCAATGGGCCAGCTTATCCTGCTGGCTGGGGTAGGTCACGCGGCGATGAACGACGGTCCGATGGGGGCGCTGCAGCGTCTTAATTATGCTTTTCACCTGATCTGTGCCGCCACTTGGCTTGGCGGATTACTGCCCCTGCTGTTCTGCATGCGACTGGCGAAAGGGCGCTGGCAGAATGCCGCCATCTTTACCATGATGCGCTTCTCGCGCGTGGGGCATTATGCCGTTGCGGGCGTGCTGCTCTCCGGGGTGATAAATGCGCTCATGATACTGGGCCTCGATATTCCCTGGCAGGCTGGCTACGTGCAGTTTTTGTTGTTCAAATGTGCGCTGGTGGCATTGATGGTGGTAATTGCGCTGGCAAATCGGTATTTTCTGGTGCCACGGTTTCGTCCGGAGAGCGGACGAGCACAACAGATTTTTATCAGGATGACACAGGCAGAAGTGGTGCTGGGAGCGCTGGTGCTGGCAACGGTCAGTCTGTTCGCCACCTGGGAACCCTTCTGACAAGGTTAAATATCATATGAAAAAGACAGTACTTTCTCTCTTATTGCTGGCCTGTACGGGGAGCGCGTTTGCCGCACCGCAGGTCATCACCGTGAGCCGTTTCGAGGTGGGTAAGGACAAATGGGCGTTCAATCGCGAAGAGGTGATGCTGACCTGCCGTCCAGGCCATGCGCTGTATGCCATCAATCCGAGCACGCTGGTGCAATACCCCCTGAATGATACCGCAGAGCAGCAGGTAGCCAGCGGCAAGAGCAGCGGCCAGCCGATTAGCATTATTCAAATCGATGACCCGTCGCATCCGGGACAAAAAATGAGTCTGGCACCGTTTATCGAGCGCGCCGACAAGCTCTGCTAACGTTCGGGTTTCCAATAAAAAACCGCAGATGCTTGCGAAAGCACTGCGGTTTTTCACTTTTAATGATGCTCTGGCGCTTTTTTTCCGACCGCTTTAGCTGTGGACTGGAAAACCTGGCGTCGTCATCTATTCTTAAAAGGCAAGGCGACTTAGCCTGCATTAATGCCAACTTTTAGCGCACGGCTCTCTCCCAAGAGCCATTTCCCTGGACCGAATACAGGAATCGTATTCGGTCTCTTTTTATCTATTTGTTTTTCAATGGTTTTTTCGGTTTTAACATGAAATCCCCCGAAAATTACTCGAACATGCCATATCCTCTCTAAACCATAACATACTCCGCACCGCGTGCGTCCAGGTATTTTTTGGTCATTGTTAAATTTTTGTGGCCGAGTAAGCGCTGAGAAAATTCCTCCCCGCGCTCCTTTTCATAGAGCCTGCTCGCCAGACTTCTGATCTCATGGAGAGGAGGTGGGTTAGGTCCGAATTTTAACCCGGTCGAATCCCTTATCTCTGCAAAGGCCTGTGTGAGTCCGTCAGGAGTTAGCGGCCCCGGCTTTCTTCCCCCGCGGCGGACCGGAGAGTAAAGCATGAAGTCGGAAGGGTTGTTCACCCGGCATCGATCAATGACATCCTGCAACACAAGCCCGGCGACGTCCAGCCTCAAATCAAGGGGAAGTGCCAGTTTGTGACCTGTTTTCTCCTGCGTAACGAAAAGCCTCCCATCTTTAATGTCACTGAACCTGAACAGTGAGATATCTTCCCGCCGCTGGCCGGTGACCAGTGCCAGATCGCATGCGTTTGGCGCCCATTCAGAATGAGTTAACGCTGCCTGGCGGATGACCGTGAATTGTTCGAGCAGCAAGCGTTCTCGCTTAACTTTCGGTGTCGGCGTTCGCGTCGGTTCTGCCGGGTTCCTGTCGACATGTCCTTCCACAATCGCCTCCCTGAAGATGTCCATCAGCACAGACCTGAGCCCGGAAGCCATGCTCTTTTTATCGCAGAGAATGTACGCTTCAAGGAATGAGGCGATGTCCTTTGTCGTGACAGAAGCGAGGGGAATTTTGCCGAACTCTTCCTTAATGGTGGCGATCTGGTTTCGCCTGACCTTCATCGTGTTTGGTTTCAGCTCGCGCCGCTCGAGAATCACCTCGTAACGCTCCAGCCATGCAGCCACTGTGAAAGTGGGCACGTCTTTTATGCGATCCAGGAGAGAAGAGGGAAGGTAATTCTGGTCGATGTAGTTGTTGGCCTCAATGGCCTGGGCAACAGCGTCCTTGCGATCAATTCGGCCAAGAGATATCTCCTGCCCGGTCATTCCGCCAGAGCTGACTTCGAAACCATGTAAGTGACCAACTTCGTCGCGCTCCACGATAGAATCGCATGGGAAAGCGCGCCCTCCAGTTTTATTGCTCATAAATCCTCTTGGCCTTATCGCGGCGAACGGAACGGTTAATACAAGACTTCAACGCATTTATTCAGTGTTTCAATGGGCGGTGGATGGCCGCCGGTTGTCATAACTAAGCCGCCTCGGTGAAGCGACTGAGGTATGAAAAAACCCGCCGGAGCGGGTCTATTTAATGCGGCGTATTAACTGCTCTTGCAGGATTACTGAGTCACCTATACTCAGCCTCCATAACTCTGAAAGTTGCATATCCGTCCATGCGCGAAAATCAATCAACTCACGCAAAGAAAATCCTTTCTGATGATTAACCTCAAATTCTGGCATCGCATTACCTGCGCTGTTACCGTAACTGCCGCACCGTAATCACTACAAAGGGCGGCGTGCTGCCCTTGATACTGATTATGGAGAGCGATATGACCCCCTTGAAAGAAATTGGCGAGTGTGTTATCGGCGCTGGCGAGCATGAGTTTTTCTTCCGGCCGTCGTTCCGAAACATGACGCGGATAGGCGAGCCAGAGCATATCGTCCGCACGTTCTATGCACTCTTCAATGATGACGTGGCGAAAATGCTTGAGGCAGCGCGAGAAATTCACAGCGCTATACCTGAGCATCAGCGCAGATTTTACGCCCACTACTTTGGAGACGTAACGCATCCTCGATGGGCGCTTGAAGCTGCAGGTTCAGCGGCGTTTCTACGTGAAACTTTACTCTCCGCGATCAACGTCATCCAGTCTTGCTGCGATGAGGATGTTTCTGAACTTACTGGATGGCATGAACTATCCCGTACTGGGCGACGTACATTTGTATGGCACCGCGGTTCGCTACCTCCTGAGAACCTCATTCTCATAGCCCAGTCGTTGATGATGCATGGCATTATCGGACGGGCCAGAGTCAGGACGCTGCAGAAGAACGAAAGTAAGGAAACAACTTCTGAGTTTCATGCGACTGAATACATCATGGCCGCCCGCAATCATTTTGGCATCAGTAAGGAAGAGGCTATGGAGCTAACCATGACCGAATTCGCCATGATGCTGAACGCCAAATACCCGAACCAGAAAGGCTTCACCAGGGAAGAGTATGACGCGGTTATGGATGATGATGAACGCCGGTGGCAGGAAATGATTGAGCGCGAAAAATCAGCAAAGAAAGCAGCCTGAGTTAATAATGGATATACCGTACTCGCCTGGCCTGGCGTAAGATGGCCCAAAATAAAACTCAGGGGATAAGAGTGAAAAAAATACTTTTGGCATTGGCGATTCCACTGCTTCTGGCTGCCTGTAAGCCAGGCGATGAAAAGGCAATCTCTCTGGCGAAATCCGAGGTGTCCGCTAACCTGCTTGATCCTTCAAGTGCTCAGTTTCGCAATATGAAGGTTGCCAGGATGACAGACTCCGACGATGGTGGTGTCATCGCTGTAGTTTGTGGCGAGATAAACGGCAAGAACGGTTTCGGGGCATATGCCGGATTTCATCCGTTCTACGTGGAACTGAACATGAAAGCGAAAGGTATGTTCTCAAGAGGTGTCGACTATACGCTTGGCGATCATTTCCTAAGCTCAAGAGACACACCACCACCGCCAGACTATACCGAACGATGTCAATAAACGACACGAATAACTAACCCACCACACGGTGGGTTTTTTTATGCCCGGAGAAAACTGATGTCTGAAAAAGCAGGCGAGATTTATTACGACATCGAAGCCGATGTTTCTGGCTTGCTGAAGGCGCAGGGAAAAGCCAATAAGTCGCTCGACTCTATTGGCAACTCTGCCACGAATGCAGCCAAAAAGATGGATGAGCTGCAGACGAATATCAACCGCGTAGCAGGTGCCATTGCAGCGTCACTCGTTGTTGACTGGGGTAAAGCGTTTCTCGTTGCTGCTGACAACATGAGTCAGTTGAATGCACGAATTGAACGACTAACCGGTAGCGCCGCTGCGGCCTCACAGACGATGCAGAGTCTGATGCGTATCAGCTCTGCTACAGGCGGGTCTCTTCAGGACACGGAAAAGCTTTGGGAAACCCTGAGTACGGCGTTGCGCGATACCGGTGCGACGAACGGTCAGATTTTACAGTTGACCGAGACGCTTCAGAAAATTGGGCGTATAGGCGGATCCTCATCAGAGGAAATGACGAACGCTCTAAGGCAGTTCGGTCAGTCAATTTCATCTGGGACCGTGCGGGCTGAAGAATTCAACTCCATCCTTGAGCAGATGCCGGAACTGGCTCGCCAGATCGCCGCGGGAATGGGTGTCAGCATTGGACAGTTACGTCAACTTATGCTGGACGGGAAACTAACCGCTGAGGACGCGCTAAACGCCATTCAGAAACAAACCGGTTCAGTGAATGCTGAGTTCGAGAAGCTACCGCGTACGCTCTCACAGGCAAACACTGCGCTGACAAACTCTTTCTTGTCGATGATAGATTCGGTAAACCAGGCAACGGGCGCAAGCTCTGGCATGGTTGCTGTGATTGACTCTTTGACTGCTGCGCTGGACAGACTTGCCGGCAAAGCTATCTCTGCCGATTCACAGATCTCAGATCTGAACAGTACGGCGGAAATGTTCACGCGCCGGGCCCGCACATGGTCATGGCTCGGTCTGGACGGGTGGGAAGCCCAAAACAAAGCGCTGGCTGGCCTGAGTAATAAAGCCGCCATGCTGGTTGGCGATCTGGATGCTGTCACGAAAGCCTCGAAAACTGCAGCTAACACAAAGCCGATCGAGATAAAGACCACCGGAACTACCGCGGGCAGCAAGCCAAAAGGCGGTAAGTCCGCAGCGCAGAAAGATGCTGAGCAATACGCCAAAGCGCAGGAGTCCGTTAACCAAAAACTGGATGAACTGAAGCAAAAGGCCGAGCTGTCTGCGGGCAGTGTAGGCGAACTGTCGCGCGCGCAGGCCGTACTGAACGCACAGCAGTCTCTCGGTAATACTGCTTCGCAAGAGCAAATCATGCTCGCCGGGCAACTGGCAGGAAAAGCCTGGGATAATGCGAATGCACTGCGCGAGCAGGCCAAAGCAGAACGGGAGCGCACTGACGCCGCCAACAAATTCAGCTCTATTCAGGGTAAGACCAGCAAAACAGCCGGCCTTGATAGCCAGTATCAGAAAGACATCGCTGACATCCAGTTATATGCCCAGTTATACCCGCAAAAAATTGGCGAGGCAGAAGCTGGCGCAGCATTTTGGTCGCAAGATAGCTATGAACTAAGAAACGCAGTGATTGATGGAGGTACATCCGAGATCGCAGTTTTCGAGCCATGGACGGCACATACTGCAACCGTAGAGAACAACAGGATACTTTCTAACGGAGAACCAGGAAAATATGCCATAAACTTCAAAGCACAAAACTGGTGGCCTATAGTCAGAGGGAATACATTCGCAGACTACACAGATAAGGGGGGGAATTTTTGCAAAGCAGCAGATGATGAAGGCTCTGCAACGGATAAATATTCTGGTAATAGCCGTCTGACATTTACCCAAAATCGATGTAAGTGGCTAGGCGCTGGTACTGGTGGAGTTATGCTTTATTCATCAGGAGTAGCCGCTTCTATTACTGATAACTCTAGCGAAAATAGCCTCATAGCGATAAAACTTGGATACCCATCTTCATATGCTGTTATTGATAGACTCTACAACGAAATGCTGGCAGGGGGGCAAAATGTAATTGAAATTGGAGATAATATAGCTGCACCTGTAAACAATTACACTGGCATTAGTATTAAAAATGTATATTGTAATTTCCATGGGCTTAACACTAACTCTTTCATTAGAACAGCAAATAATTCAGTTTTATTAAATGAGATTATATTAGATGATGTAAATATTACTAATACACCGCCTGTGACCGCTTATATTCCCCCAATTGTAAAGATTAACGACTTAGCATTTCAGAAGATTATTGCTGGAAGAATTTCAGCAGCTAATATGCCACTATTGCCAATGACAACAAACTACGTAGCTGTAGTAGATAAATATGGGATAGATATTCCGGCATTAAACTCAGATCTCGTGTATATAGACAATGCAACTGTGTCTATACCAGCAAATGCATCAACGGCAATCGCCCCAGGATGGTTTGCTAAGTCCTCTGGAGCAGCTACATTTACCAGGACTGGCGCTGGCACTCCAAGACAAGATTTAAGGAATGCTAGATACATAGGATCGCTATCTGCTATCGCTGGAGCTACAAGTACGATTTATTTCCAGTTCCCAAGAGCTGATCTTATCAACTATGAGTTCGTTACTATTCAGTTCCTAATCAACACATCCCAGGCGGTAACTAATGTCGTTAAAACATCTATTTACAACCCAGACGGAACTAAGTATCAGTTGGATTTGCGAAACCTTGATTCCGCTGCCTCATGGAGTGAAGCTACAATCACCATTAGCTCAAGGGATGCAAATTCATCAGGCTCGTTAGTTACTGTAGAGATAGGAAATAGCCACCCATCAGCAATGACCACCTATGTCACTGGATTTAGGATGAATAGGGGCCAATATGGTATGTGCGGAAGGGCTAACGCCTTGAGCTATGCGGAAACTGAAAGAATGAAGTCTGATTATTCATACATAACACCGTAAGCAACAAATGCGCCATCCAGGGATGATCCAGATGGCGCTTCCTTTATTTCAGTATTTTATTTACTACAAATATGCTCATGAAAGAGCAAATCACCTCAAAAATAAAATCCACCCTGAATCCAGATATAAATACCGTTGGAGAGAAACCCATGGCTGTTACAGATATAACGCCAACTAACAACGCTACAATTGGAATGAGGAATGAATGGTCATGATAAGTCAAGTCAAGCATAATAGTAACCAGGCATGTCAATAACATTGTCAGTAATACGTAAGACATATACTTGTACAATGTAAAGAATGTCTCTCCAGAGATATCTCCCAAATTAAAAAAGAAATGAGAGTTCATGGCTGGTGAAAGAAGTCTAATTAACTGCAATATGGCATATGCAAAGGAGAAAACTATAGAAAACTTAACGGAGATGCTAAGCTTTCCAATAGTGAGCCTGTAATATGATAGCAGGATGCAGAAAATAATTAACGGTAGATTAACAACATATATGATAAGTTCATTAATCTTATCAAGGCCTAATGAAAACTTTATGAATACATTATAGTATTTGAACTGTGGCAATCTATTCCATGTTTCAAGATATAGCCTTTGCTCACTCCCAGGAGATTTTATACAAATGATAAAATTAACTAAAACAATCACGAAAAGTAGTACGCTAAATTTAGTGATGTAGTCTCTTTTAAATACAAAAGCTAAAGCCATTGCGACTAAAAAACAAAGCGCGGCTTGCTCCATATAAGAAATATAAAACGCAAGAACTACGGATATTATTTTGTGGGCTTTTGAATCGATCCCTGATAAAAAAACCGAGAATACATAGAATGCCACTGATGTAGGTAATAAATAGTTATAAAATCCTGTAACCCAGAATACAGAGTCATTTATTACCTGAACTGGCATGCTTGCAAACAATATAACGAACAATGCTATTGGTATTAAACCCGTCCTGGATGATGTCATCTTGCAGCAAGAGTATGCCAACAAGAGCAGAGACGCAGGAATACCAAATAACCAAAAGGTGCGGTATCCTATAGTGCTTATCATCAAAGCGTCAACCAACACCCTGCCACTCCATGTCTGGTATTGGTGAGAAAGAAAACTTATAAATTCACCACTCTCAAAAGCAGAGAGGTAAAAAGCATCGTCGTTATAGTCACGCAACGATACGTTCATGGATATTGTTAATAAATAGAGTGTCGCCATAGATATTAGCGATACCCCTATCCATTTATTTGCAACTGAATCTTTTGGCATGACCAACTCCGCTATAATCCTCTGATATTACTTCAATCTCTCCACTGTAATCATCTGCATTGAAAATGCGTTTAGAAGCTGAGAAACCAGCCCTGTCGTATGAGAGTTTCTTGTTAAAATAACGAGTTACGTCAGGCCTCATGACAACTGACGACATAACCTCCACAGCCTCTCCGTTCGTCTTATAAGCGAAAACGCGATTAATAGATGATGGCTCGCCTTCAGTGAATGCCCACCCGACGACCTTTATGCGGTGTTTATCAAAAGAGCACTCATCAACATGGACATTCTCGAGGTCCATAACTACACTCTTTGGCTTGTTCAGAGTACAGGCGTTCCAGACTAAAAAAACAAGCAAAACAATTAACGCAGAGGCAGCAGTTAAACAAAGCCATATATAGTTAATATATCGATTAATAAAATCAGGCATAGGATTCACTTATTCCTTCTCTTAAGGATGTAGCGAGGTCTACCCTTGGACTCTATGTATATTCTTCCTATGTACTCACCTAGAACTCCAATGCCTATGAGTTGCACTCCACCGAGGAACAGAACCGAAACAAGTAGCGATGGATACCCGCGGACTGGATTCCCGAAGGCTAAAGTATCAATCACCATCCATGCTCCGTAAAAGAATGACATCCCAGCAACGGCTAAACCAATGTATGTCCACATTCTGAGCGGGAATGTTGAGAAGCTTGTTATGCCCTCAAGCGCGAGATTCCATAACTTCCAGCCATTGAATTTTGTATTTCCGGCAACTCGTTCTGCGCGAGCGTACTCAACCACATCAGTACTTCCGCCTACCCAGCTTAATACTCCCTTCATGAAAAGGTTGCGCTCAGGCATGAGTTTAATGTTTTCAACAACTTCGCGAGACATCAGGCGGAAGTCACCTACGTTTTCTTCGATCTGCGGATTGCTGATTTTGTTATGGAGCTTATAGAACCACTCAGCCGTTTTGCGTTTCAGTCGGCCATCTGTAGAACGATCGGTTCTCTTAGCCAGCACCATATCAGCCCCGGCCTGCCATTTATCAACCAGATGCGGTATTACCTCGATAGGGTCCTGAAGGTCTACGTCTATTGGGATAATTGCGTCACCCCTTGCATGGTCAAGGCCAGCGAAAAGTGCGGGCTCTTTACCAAAGTTGCGCGTAAAGGACAGTGGAACCACAAGCGGATCGGCAACAGCAAGCGCGTTAATAATTGATTCTGTCGCGTCTTTACTGCCGTCATTGATGAAGACTATCTCTACTTCATGCTGCTGAAGCCCTTCAAATTCCCGAACCGTTTTATAAAAAATAGGTATCGCGTCTTCTTCGTTAAAGACGGGAACGACCAGAGAAATTTTCATTTCGCATCCCTAAAGACAATGAACTTTGAATAAATAAAACCGCACACCAGACTGATGGCGGAAAAGAGAATGAGAGTCACGATCGGAGCCATACCGGACTTATCGGCAGCCCAACCAACAGCTGCGCTCAAGGATCCCATAAACCCTACATACAGCATGTAGCGCAGAGTGGTAGTCGAGGACTTAAACGTGAACCTGGCGTTTGCAAAGAAGCTGAAAGACACAGCCACAACGAATCCGGCAAAGTTGCCAAGTGCCTGGCCTGTATGGAATGCGTAGATGCAAACAGCGAACACTACCCAATGAATGAGCGTATTGATAACACCTATCGATGTGTACTTGGCGAATAACTTTAACATTATAGAAATCAGTGAATTCGGAAAGGTCTGAAGTTTAGCATCACTGTCCAACTTGATCGACTCTCATATTTGACGATACTGTATATAAATACAGTTGTTTTGGGAGGAGCTATGGAGGCAAAAGCTCAGCGATACAGGCTTGAACAGTTATGTGGGGTTAACCGCTACTCATGCCTGGTTGAAACGTCAGGTGGTTATGCGCTTTTTCAGCCTGATCTTCCGCCCACCAACGGAACGCGCGTGCTGGTGCATGCGTTCGGCCAACTACAATTCGCGGTCGTTATGGGCGGTTCGCTCATCACCGAAGACGGTGAATGCATAGAAGGTGATGCTTTAGATGAAGTCGATGTCATGGGAGTGGTGACCTTTTTTATCAATGGCGCTGCGGCGTTCTCAGACGACAACCCGGTGATGTGATGTTTGCCCTGGTCGATGTGAACTCATTTTATGCCAGCTGTGAAACAGTATTCAGGCCAGACCTGCGTGGTCGGCCGGTGGTTGTTCTTTCGAATAATGACGGCTGCGTAATAGCGCGTAGCGCAGAAGCAAAGGCAGTCGGGATAGCGATGGGTGAGCCGTTCTTCAAGCAGAAGGAATTGTTCCGGCGCGCTGGTGTAGTTTGCTTCAGCAGCAACTACGAGCTGTACGCAGACATGTCCAGCCGGGTAATGACCACGCTGGAAGAAATGAGCCCGCGTGTGGAAATTTACAGCATAGACGAAGCCTTTTGCGACCTTAC
Source organism: Enterobacter sp. 01-M-02-SI-ECC (assembly GCF_047530595.1). Taxonomy (NCBI): domain Bacteria; kingdom Pseudomonadati; phylum Pseudomonadota; class Gammaproteobacteria; order Enterobacterales; family Enterobacteriaceae; genus Enterobacter; species Enterobacter sp. 01-M-02-SI-ECC. The sequence continues at coordinate 517,869 of NZ_JBLKCZ010000002.1, forward strand.
CGGCGTAAGGAATTGCCGTGACCTGACTGAGTTCGGGAAAGAGATCCGCGCGACTATTTTACAGCGGACACATCTCACAGTCGGCGTCGGCATAGCCCAGACCAAGACGCTGGCTAAGCTGGCTAACCATGCTGCGAAAAAATGGCAACGGCAGACTGGTGGGGTGGTTGACCTCTCAAACGTCGACCGGCAGCGAAGGTTACTGGCGCTTGTTCCTGTGGAGGATGTCTGGGGCGTTGGTCGGCGCATCAGCAAGAAGCTGAACGCTATGGGCATCAAAACCGCACTGGACCTTTCAGAGCAGAGTGCGTGGATTATCCGAAAACACTTTAACGTTGTGCTGGAGCGAACCGTCCGCGAGCTGCGCGGCGAGCCATGCCTGGATCTGGAGGAGTTCGCCCCGGTAAAGCAGGAAATTGTATGCAGCCGATCGTTTGGCGAACGTATTACAGACTATGAGCAGATGAGGCAGGCTATTTGCAGCTATGCGGCCCGTGGTGCTGAGAAGCTGCGGGGAGAACACCAGTATTGCCGTTTTATATCCGCCTTCGTTAAGACCTCTCCATTTGCCCTTAATGAGCCGTATTACGGAAACAGCGCATCGATAAGGCTGCTCACGCCAACTCAGGACAGCAGAGACATCATCAACGCCGCGGTAAAGTGTCTGGACAAAATATGGAAGGACGGTCACCGGTACCAGAAAGCGGGTGTCATGCTGGGCGACTTCTTCAGCCAGGGCGTGGCCCAACTAAACCTGTTCGATGAAAGTGCTCCCCGAGCTGGTAGTGAGAAGTTAATGGAGGTACTGGATCACCTGAATGCAAAGGAGGGAAAGGGCACGCTCTATTTTGCCGGGCAGGGTATACAGCAGCAGTGGCAGATGAAGCGTGAAATGCTGTCGCCTCGATACACTACGAGATTTTCAGATTTGCTTGTTGTCCGATAAAAGAGGTGCGCACCTGTTAAATCTTACAATCGGATCGGTGGTGATTATGCTGATGGTATGGGAGGGCGTAAAGCTGCGTGTTTCGAAACTGGAAGGAGCTACGCAAAGTTGGGGAGATTTCGGATCGAAGCGATCCCGAAGTTCACTCGTCGCCCACACGAAAAAGATGGCAACGGTTTGATCTTGAATGGATGTATTGGTAAGCATTGAAACCCGTTAAAAACGGGTTTCTGATATGTAACTGTTTGAATAAATTCAAAAAGGACTGGTTGAAGCGGAAACAGGAATCGTATTCGGTCTCTTTTTATCTATTTGTTTTTCAATGGTTTTTTCGGTTTTAACATGAAATCCCCCGAAAATTACTCGAACATGCCATATC
>NZ_JBLKCZ010000002.1:519293-537572 GCF_047530595.1 Enterobacter sp. 01-M-02-SI-ECC
CTCTCTAAACCATAACATACTCAGGACCGCGTGCGTCCAGGGTTTTTTGGGATCTTTGTTAAAATTTTGTGGCCGAGCGACCGCTGAGCAAACGCCTTCTGGGGAGCAAAAGGGCAGCCCTAGGTTAAATAATGAACGTGCTGAATTTGTCTTTGTGGCGGACAATGTACTCCGGGAAGTTTTCAACCGTTAGCTCTTGCTTGATTAATGTCCTGTCGCGCCCCCAGATATCTTCCGCGTTTTTAATGACCTTCATGATGTGTTCCGGGTTGTTAAACTCAGGAAGATCGTATTCTGTATGGGATATGGTCGACATTTTTTCTGAGATGCGCTCGGGTGTCATTACCCAAGAGAAATGCCAGCCACCATTTTCAATGATGCTGTTGTTAATCTTGAACCAGTTCCACTTTAGCCAGGACCAGTTTTTAACGCTTCGGGTGCGTTTAAGATTCCTGAATGATTCAGGTTCGCCGCCAAAGAAACTAACGAGATTTTTATATTGTGTGGCTCTCGGTAATTTGCATTTTCTTGGCGTGTTGTCAGTATTAAAAACCTGCAGGTTGAACTGATAGTTATAGAAATTCTGATAAATAGTAGTGCAGAGCTTTTTGGGGTTTATCGATGCTACCACCTGGGGTGAAAATATCTCATCGACATCGGAAACTAAAATCAAATCATCATCGTTGGCATGCGTCAAACCCTGCATGATGGCATTCCTCTGCGCGGCTTCATTTGCCCACGCATCCACCACCATACCCTCTGGCAGACCCGGAATCACTTCTCGGGCTGGATGAGATTCTTCGGCGGCTATCGTAATCGGTTCTTTATCATGCACAATGTAGATAATTTTATCTTTAAACTGACTGTATTTATTAATGTCAAAATGCAGCTGCCTCTTTTTACCGGTAAAGGTATGCGTTGACTCAACGATAACGAAGCGATCGACAACGTCCGCGAGCGTGTTCAGTCTGATTTCGAGAAGCATATCTTCATCGTAATATAAGAAGCAGTCATAGATCATTACCGAAGTCCCTCATTTTATGCGCCCACAGTGCGCTTTTCCCAACTCATTCGCCGGTATCATTTCGCGCAATGCTAACTGAGCGCACTCGCCCTGCGCAAGAGTGCACTGCTTTATCATTCCTCTTTTAAACAGAATGCATCCGCTATGCAGTGGGCGAAGGCGCCAGCCAGGCTTAAAAATGGGACTTAACGGATACCTCTATTTCATCGAGCAGCTCAAAGCGACGGCGATATTCGGCACGTTTTTTACTGGCAATCTCTTCAAGCGATTTACGCTCCATCTGCCGCGGCAGCTGCCAGCAGAAGGCCGAAAGCTTTTTACCGTCCAGAGATGCCCAAAATTCATCGTAGCTGGCGTGGAAATGGCGGCCTTTGCTCAGGCGATATCGCAACGCGCGGAAAACGTGCCCCTCGTCGCTGACGGCAAAAATCGCCCGGACAGATGACTGCGCAGCCAGCTGAAAAAGAACTTCCATCAACACGCGCTTAGGGAACAGGCCGTGACAGGCGCGGGTGGCCTGTTTAATGACGTCTCGCGATACGCAGCGACGGGGCCCCTGAAGCCCGCCAATGACCATGACATGTTGACCGTTGCTGCGCGCGACGCTAAAGGTCAGGCTGGCCAGCAGCGTATCCTCGTTGTCGTGTAGCCACAGCGTGCTTTCTCCTTCGCGCTCGGCTTTTCCCGCAGAGGAAGCATTGACCCTATAGGTTACGCCGTCTTTAGCATGGAACTGCACAACGGTTTGCTCCTGCTGGCTCGTCAGGGCCTGAGCGAGACCGCTCTCTTTCAGGCTATCAATCCAGTAGTAATGGTTGACGATAGCGTCGGCGCGATCGTTAGCCGTCAGGCCGCGCATCAGATATTGTCGGTGGGTCTTACTGGGCAACGTAATTTGAGAGGCCAGCAGCCTGTCGAAATCGTCGCGACCCGAAAGGGCTTCCAGCATGCGATGGGTGGAGGACCAGAACAGAAGCGAGCGTAAAAGGAACTTCAGACGATATTCGCGTTTGCGCCAGATCGGACCCGGCACGCGTTTGCCGTTCACCAGCTCGGAAATAATATTTGTGCGATGCGGATAAAAAACATCGTTATGCAGGTGCGTATTAGACACGTGAAGACCCCTCTTTTTTTATACCCTTATTCTAAAGAGCCAATAAAAAGGGATTAATAGCGCGAGGATCTTTATTTCTGTTTGGTTTACCGTTTGTTTGACTTCGTGATGACCGCGCCTGTCTGTTGCCTTTTCTGCGGCGGCTATACTGTTTAAAGGAGGTCCTATGTATCAGCGAATTGAAGGTGGGATGTGGCGTCACGTCTGGGTTGTCAGCGATATACACGGTTGTTACCAGTGGCTTATGGATGAGCTTAAACGCCGTCATTTTAACCCATATGAGGATTTACTTATTTCAGTCGGGGATGTGATCGATCGTGGCCCTGATAGCGTTAAATGCCTGCAGTTAATTCATGAAAAATGGTTTCGTGCCGTGCGTGGAAACCATGAGCAAATGGCTCTCGACAGTCTGGATAATAACGATTTTTCTCTCTGGACGATGAATGGTGGAATATGGTTTTCGCATCTTGAACGCGACCAGCAACAGCTTGCCCTGTCGTTGCTCGACGCCTGTCGCGATTTACCGCATATCATTGAGATAACCTGTGCGAACGGTCTGAATGTGATTGCCCATGCGGATTATCCGGCCGCGGAATACTGTTGGCAAAAACCGGTTAGCGCCCAGCGCGTCTTATGGAACCGCGACAGGCTGATGGGATTTATGGTGGGCAAAGGAGAGGGCATCAGCGGCGCGGATCATTTCTGGTTTGGGCATACGCCCCTCGACAGAAGATACAATTTTAATAATCTTCACTACATTGATACGGGGGCTGTGTTCGACGGTTACTTCACGCTGGCGCAGCTGCAGTAATAAATAACCCGCCTTCGGGCGGGTTCTCTTTAGGTCAGGCAAGACGCATGACCCAGGCATCGGTTTTACTATCGTAATGCTCACGGTAAAGGACAGAATGTTCGCCATCAAGTATTGCCGGGACGCTGGTGTCTGCATCCCATGCATCGAGCTGCATGCACAAATCCGGGTCGGATTTGCAGGGAATACTTAACGTTCGATCGCCTTGTGCTTCGCCGCGCAGCTCTGCGTCGTCGATCTCAAAAGCGCCAATACGCACGCTGGTTTTCGTCATAGTGCTCTCCGGGTCGGTTGTCAAAATCTGGTATGACCAGTACGATCACCCATTTTTGATCGTAGACAAGGAGAGCAAAATCGCCAGTAAAAAAATGCGCTTTTTTTCAGGCTGTGCGATCGTTACCGGTAAACAGACGGCCATCCCGAACCAGCTCGCGTGGATAGCTGTTTTTCAGTCTTGAGCCGACTTTTTTTGCCAGCCCCAGCGGATATCCCTGATACGTTACGATCACTTCATCGCCTGACGGCGTGCTGTCCGGATAGACATCGCGACCACGGTACCACTCTTCGGCTTCCTGATGCGTCAGGGCAAAGGTATTCTCGCATCCGGCAAGGGCGATAACGGCCTCATGCTGCCAGCGATAGCCTTTGTTATGCACTTCCGCCAGGCGGATCCCGATTCGCGAAAAACGGACCTTTCCGATGAGCGGCTCGATCTGTGCCGGGAACAGCCATATCTCTTTATCACGCATCCAGGGGTGCAGACTCTCATCCCAGACCAGCCCAACCTTTTTGGCGGCGGCTTCAAGCTGTGCTGCATTGCGACCTTTAAGGGGAGCAAACGGGAAGTTGCCGACCTTAAATTTAGGCGCGGGCAGGGGCTCAACGGCCTGCGTTTTACGCAGACGCGCCACAAAGAACCCTTCGCAGTCGTAAATCTGCGGGAACACGTGGAGGAAACCCTCCGGCGTGACCGCCTCCTGTGCCGAGGCAAACAGGTCGTTAAGCGGCAGAAACTCCAAGGCATCCGGGTAGTTCGCTTTCAGCCACAGGCAGACGTCTTCGTTTTCATCGCGGTTTAAGGTGCACGTTGAATAGACCAGCGTGCCGCCGGGGCGCAACGCGTGAAATGCGCTCTCGATCAGCTCGCGCTGCGTGGCGGCGATCTCAAGGTTGCTCTCCACGGACCAGTTTTTTAACGCATCGGGATCTTTACGCACCACTCCTTCGCCGGAGCAGGGGGCGTCCAGCAGAATGGCATCGAAGGCTTCCGGTAAGGCGGCGCCAAACACGCGTCCGTCGAAGTGCGTCAGGGCAACATTATGAATACCGCAGCGGCTGATGTTGGCATGCAACACCTTCACGCGGCTGGCGGAAAACTCGTTGGCGAGTATCGCCCCGTGGTTACCCATCCGGGCGGCAATTTGCGTGGTTTTTGAGCCGGGCGCTGCGGCAACATCCATCACGCGTTCAGGCGCATTGCCATCGGCGAACAGGGCGGCCACCGGCAGCATCGAGCTGGCTTCCTGAATATAGAACAGACCGCTCAGATGTTCAGCGGTACTGCCCAGCGGCAGCGAGGCTTCGTCATCGCGTTCGATCCAGAAACCCTCGGCGCACCACGGGACCGGCGTAAGCTGCCAGCCGTACGGCGAGACCAGCGCCAGAAAATCATCGACGCTGATTTTCAGCGTGTTGACGCGAATACTTCGGCGTAACGGACGCTGGCAGGCGGCGATAAAATCGTCTAACGACAGGTGAGAGGGAAGCGCCTCGCGCATCTGCGCCAGGAATTGTTCAGGAAGAAATACGGAGTTTTGAGCCACGGGCACACCACAGGGAAAAGTTCAGGTGCGCAGTGTAACATAAAGGCTCCGGTGCGTTGACACCGGAGCCTTGCAGATTAACGCGGCAGGGCGGTTCCCCATTCACGCCACTCTTTCGGTTCGCTTTCGAGCAGCAGGAAGTGTTTACCCGGCTGCGCTTTCGGTGCCAGCGGCGTGCCCGGCGGCGTGGCAAACGCGATACCGCCGCGAATGAACTGGTTGAAGGTGCCGGTTTTCACCACGCCACCCGTCAGGCCAAAGTCCAGTGAATAGCCGGACGCCAGCCAGAATACCGAGTTATTGCGTACCAGGTGCTGGTAGCGTTCGCTGATGCGTAACGCCACCATCACGCGGTCGGAGAGCGTACCGAGCGTCAGGCCCGTGACCGTACCCACCTCAATGCCGCGGAACAGTACCGGGGTGCCGATGCTGAGCGAGCCCGCTTCCGGCACTTCCACCACGATGCTCAGGCCGCCAAGGTAGCGCGAGTCGGTGATCGTGGCTTCCTGAAGCTCGAAATCACGACGGGCATTGCCCTGGCCCGGCTCAACGTTGATGTACGGCTGCAAAATGGTGTCGAGATGCTCAACGCCCGCGGCCGAGATCTGCGGCGTCACCACCGAGAAGCGCGAACCCGTGCGGGCGAAGGTCTGCACATATTCCGGGTACAGCACGGCGGTGGCCTGCACCTCGTTGCGCGAGGTAATCAGCGTCAGCTTCTGGATCTGCCCGATATCAATGCCGAGATAGCGAATTGGCATACCTTCCGCCAGCTTGCCGGCATCAAACGCGTGCAGGGTAATCTGTCCACCCACGGCGCGTGCGGCGGTTTCGGACGGGAAGAGAATACGCTTATCGCCTTTACGCAGATTCGCGCCCGCGCCGCTGAGGTTATCGAAGCTAATCGCTCCGCGCAGCGCGCGTGAGAGCGGGGAGGCCTGCACGGTCAGCCCGTTACCGTTAAGCTGAACTTTCGCGCCGCCCTCGGCCCAGAAGACGCTGTTTGGCGTCAGCAGCTTGCGGTACTCCGGCTTGATATGCAGTTCGATATCAAACGCATCCGCACGCGGGCGAACGGTGATAACTTCCCCGACCTCAAACTTGCGGTAGAGCACCACGGAGCCCGCCTGTACGTCCGGCAGCGTCTCGGCGCTTAGCGTCAGCGTGGTGGTAGGGAGATCGCTCAGGCTGTTTTCAACCGCTTTCTCCAGGTTGGCATACAGCGGATAGCTGTCGCGAACGGGGCCTTTATCGCCGGGCAGAATGCGGATGCCGCCGTTAACCCATTCGCTGGCGCTGGCGCCGAGGAACTCCACGCCGTCCAGTCCCACCTTCACATCGACGCGACTGTTCACCACGAATTTGCTGTCACCGTGCACCAGGTCGCTGTACTGCGGATCGATGGCGACCGAGAAGGTCACGCCATTCGCGGAGAGCTTACGCTCCAGCACCTGACCGACCTGCACGCCGTGTAAAATTAACGGCTGACCGGCTTCGATTCCGTAACTTTCTGGCGCATTCAGGGTGACGGTCACTACGCCCGGCTTTTGCAGCAGGGATTTATCCGCCGGGGCAATCACGAAGCTATTGCTGGGTTTACCTTCGCCGGGGATGAGCTCAAACGTATTGCCGGTCAACAGCGTGCTGAGGCTGGCATCGTTCAGAGAGAGCTTTGGACTGCGCATTTCGATACGCGTTTTCTCGCGCAGGAGATCGACCACGCTCGGATCGACAGTCATTTCGCCGGTGACCGAGCCGCCCGGGTTGAGCGTCATTTTGGTGAGCTGACCAACCTGCAACCCCTGATACATCAGCGGCGTCGAACCCGCTTTTAGCCCCTTAGCATCGGGCAGGGCGAGTTTAACGAGCACGCCGCGCTGGCTGTGCGCCAGGTCAGCGTACAATCCAAATGAGTCATCAGCGGTGGCAGGGCTTGAGTTTTCCGGGGAGTCAAAGGCAATGGCACCATTCACCAGCGCGGCCAGACTTTCCAGCTTCACTTTCGCACCGCTCAGGCTGACGTCCGCATCCACGCCGGAGACGTTCCAGAAGCGGCTGCCTTTTTTCACCAGATTGGTGAAGCGACGCTCGATCAGCACGTCGATGGTGACGCCCTGTTTATTCGGGTTGATCGCGTAATCGTACACGCGGCCAACCGGGATTTTGCGGAAATAGACCAGCGAACCGCTGTTCAGAGAACCGAGATCCGGCGCCTGCAGATGGATCATTAAATCGCCGTTGTTGAGGCGGTACTTGGGCTGTGTATCCAGGGCAACAAAGTGATCCTGCGGCTCACCTTTACCCGGCATCATGCCGATATAGTTACCGCCCACTAGCGCATCCAGCCCGGACACGCCGGCCAGAGACGCTTTTGGCGTCACCAGCCAGAACTGCGTTTCGCTGCGCAGGGCATCCTGCATGTCAGATTTAATACTGACCCGCACCTGAATCTTGTTCAGCCCTTTTCCAAGGGAGATATCCTGAACCGTACCCACTTCAACCCCCTGGAAGCGAACGGGCGTTCGCCCGGCGACGATGCCGTCTGCGGTCTGGAAATCAATAGTGACGGTACTCCCGCGATCTTCATAGCTCGTCCAGATAAGCCAGCCTGCAATCATCAGGGCGATGACGGGCAGCAACCAGAATGGCGAAATGCGGCGTTTTGTTTTAATTCTCGCTTCAGTCGGCGAAGCGGGGGTTTCCTGACTCATGTGCATCCCAAAGTAAGCGGCTATCCAGCCATTCCACAGCAAGAATAGTCAATATCACCGCAGAGCCGAAATAAAAAGCCGCGGGTCCCATTGTAAAAGCAAGTAGCTGGTCGCGATTGATGAGCGACATCATCAGTGAAATCACGAACAGATCTAACATTGACCAGCGGCCAATCCAGGTGACGAACCGCAGCAGCAGAATGCGGGTCCGTAAGCCTTGTTCACATTTAAAGTGAATGCTGATGAGCAGGGTAAACATCACCACCACTTTGGTAAAGGGAACCAGGATACTGGCAATGAAGACGATCGCCGCCACCCCGACGTTGCTGTGCGCAAGGGAGATAATCCCGGAGAGGATAGTATCCTCCTGACGCCCGCCATTCACGTAAATGATGGAAATCGGCAACATATTGGCTGGGATCAGAAACACCAGGGAGGCGATCAGCGCGGCCCAGCATTTTTGCAGGCTGTTGTTGCGCCGCAGCCTCAACGGAATGTGGCACCGCGGGCAGCGACCACGCGCGTCGGGCAAGCCGGTATAGTGACATCCCAGACAGACGCGCAGATTTTCATCAGGACGCGTGGCGGGGCGCTGAGGGTAAAATCGCTCCCAGAGCTGTTCAACGTTCAGGTGGATAAGCGTCAGTATGCTCAGCAATACCAGGCTGATGAAAGCAAAGAGTCCGATGCCGGGCTGCAAAAAGGCGTAGTCCTGTACCTTTATTGACGCAACGCCCACGCCCACCAGATAAATATCCAGCATCACCCACTCTTTGAGCTTATCCAGCATCAGCAGTACCGGCCGAAGGTTCATGCCGAGAATATTGCCAAACCACAGATAGGCAATGGCGGCGACCAGCACCAGCGGCGCGCCAACGGTACAGAACAGCACCATTGCAGCGGTGATGGGATCCCCCTGACGGGTCATCTGCCAGATACCCTGCAGCACGTTGGCGTCAATGCGCACGCCAAGCAGGTAGAGTTTCAGCAGCGGTTCGCTCCAGGCGAAGGGCATCAGCAGCAGCATGGTGACGGCCATGGCGGCGAGGCGGGTGAGCGACCAGTCGCGGCCATCGCGAATTTTGGCGTCGCAGCGGGGACAAAAGGCACTTTGGTGCGATTTCATCTTCGGCAACATAAAAAGCGTATCGCACTGGGGGCAACGCTGATAATGTGCACGTGGCAAAGCTTCGCTTACCGTATGGACAGTTATCTTTCTTGTCGGCGTAATTTTGGTTGTTTTTAAGGCCATCAGCTGCGCACAAATAAGTATTGTTGAAAGTTATAATAACTCATGAACGGATTCATCTTGAGCATGAGCGCATTTAATGCTTATTTTAATAGGCTATGCGGTAAATTTGTAAGACAACTAAGTGATTGAATAATGAACAAAACAGAATTCTACGCGGATCTGAACCGCGATTTTAAGGCATTGATGGCGGGTGAGACCAGCTTCTTAGCTACTCTGGCAAATACTAGCGCATTGCTGTTTGAACGTCTCTCTGACGTGAACTGGGCCGGCTTTTACCTCCTGGAAGGTGAAACGCTGGTGCTCGGCCCGTTCCAGGGCAAACTGGCCTGCGTGCGTATTCCGGTAGGGCGTGGCGTATGCGGCACGGCGGTGGCCGAAAATCAGGTCCAGCGTGTGGAAGATGTTCATGCGTTTGACGGGCATATTGCCTGTGATGCTGCCAGTAATTCTGAAATCGTTCTGCCGCTGGTGGTAAAAAATCAGATTATTGGCGTTCTGGATATCGACAGTACGGTCTTCAGTCGCTTTACAACCGAGGACGAACAGGGGCTACGCGAGCTGGTGGCGAATCTGGAAAACGTACTCGCTGCAACCGATTATCAAAAATTCTTTGCGAGCGTCGCAGGATAATCAACGGATAACGTAGCATTTACTGATAGCGTCATTATAATGACGCCTGTTCATGCCTGCGCTTGTTGGCAACGTCCGTTGTAATCAGGAAATTTCATGGAAAATCAACCTAAGTTGAATAGCAGTAAAGAAGTTATCGCATTTCTGGCCGAGCGTTTCCCGCAGTGCTTCAGCGCGGAAGGTGAAGCTCGTCCCCTGAAAGTCGGTATTTTTCAGGATCTGGTGGCGCGTGTTGAAGGGGAAATGAACCTCAGCAAAACTCAGCTGCGTTCCGCCTTACGTCTTTATACTTCGAGCTGGCGTTACCTGTACGGTATCAAACCAGGCGCGACCCGCGTGGACCTCGACGGCAACCCTTGCGGTGAGCTGGACGAGCAGCACGTTGAGCACGCGCGCAAGCAGCTTGAAGAAGCCAAAGCACGCGTTCAGGCACAACGTGCAGAACAGCAGGCGAAAAAACGCGAAGCCGCAGCGGCAAACGGCCAGGAAGAAGCGCCTCGTCGTGAGCGTAAACCACGCCCTGCGCCGCGCCGTCACGATAATAACGATCGCAAACCGCGTGCAGACAAACCAGCAGCAAAAGCCCCGCGTGCCCCTCGTGAAGAGCCGCGCCATACGCCGGTTTCTGACATTAACGCCCTGAGCGTAGGTCAGGCACTGAAGGTAAAAGCGGGTAACAATGCTATGGACGCCACCGTACTGGAAATCACCAAAGATGGCGTTCGTGTACAGCTGACTTCTGGTATGTCAATGATTGTACGCGCAGAACACTTGTTGTTCTGAAACGGAGGCCAAGCCTGGCATGAACACTTTTTTTAAGCTCACCGCGCTGGCGGGCCTGTTTGCCATAACAGGTCACGCTTTTGCAGTGGACGATATCACGCGTGTTGATCAAATTCCGGTACTCAAGGAAGAGACGCAACATGCGACGGTGAGCGAGCGCGTGACCTCACGTTTTACCCGCTCGCACTATCGTCAGTTCGATCTCGATCAGGCCTTTTCGGCCAAAATCTTTGACCGCTATCTGAACTTGCTGGATTACAGCCATAACGTTTTGCTCGCCAGCGATGTCGAGCAGTTCGCTAAGCGCAAATCCGAGGTGGGTGATGAGTTGCGTTCAGGCAAGCTGGATCTGTTTTACGATCTCTACAACCTGTCGCAAAAGCGCCGCTTTGAACGCTATCAGTACGCGCTGAAAGTGCTGGAACGTCCGATGGACTTCACCGGCACTGACACCTTTAACCTGGATCGCAGTAAAGCACCCTGGCCGAAAGATGAAGCCGAGTTGAATGCGCTGTGGGACGGTAAAGTTAAATACGACGAACTGAGCCTTAAGCTGACCGGCAAAGACGAAAAAGAGATCCGTGATACGCTGACGCGTCGTTACAAATTCGCCATTCGTCGTCTGGCGCAGACCAACAGTGAGGATGTTTTCTCACTCGCGATGACCGCCTTTGCGCACGAAATTGATCCGCACACCAACTATCTCTCTCCACGCAACACCGAACAGTTCAATACCGAGATGAGCCTGTCTCTGGAAGGTATCGGCGCGGTGCTGCAGATGGACGATGATTACACGGTGATCAATTCCATGGTCGCGGGTGGCCCGGCATCCAAAAGCAAAGCGATTAGCGTAGGCGATCGCATTGTGGGTGTAGGACAAACAGGCCAGAACATGGTCGACGTGATCGGCTGGCGTCTCGATGACGTGGTTGCGCTGATCAAAGGTCCGAAAGGCAGCAAGGTTCGTCTGGAAATTCTGCCTGCCGGTAAAGGCACTAAAACCCGTATCGTTACCCTGACCCGCGAGCGTATCCGTCTGGAAGACCGCGCGGTGAAAATGTCGGTGAAAACCGTGGGTAAAGAGAAGGTCGGTGTCCTGGATATTCCTGGCTTCTACGTAGGGCTGACTGACGATGTGAAAGTTCAGCTGCAGAAGCTTGAGAAGCAGAACGTCAGCAGCATTATCATCGACCTGCGCAGTAACGGCGGCGGGGCGCTGACAGAAGCGGTTTCACTCTCCGGTCTGTTCATTCCATCTGGCCCTGTGGTTCAGGTGCGCGATAACAACGGTAAAGTGCGTGAAGATGCAGACAACGACGGTGTGGTCTACTACAAAGGCCCGCTGGTGGTACTGGTTGACCGCTTCAGTGCTTCCGCGTCTGAAATCTTTGCCGCTGCAATGCAGGACTATGGTCGCGCGCTGATTGTCGGTGAGCCAACCTTCGGGAAAGGTACCGTACAGCAGTATCGCTCTCTGAATCGTATTTACGATCAGATGCTGCGTCCGGAATGGCCTGCGCTGGGCTCGGTTCAGTACACCATTCAGAAATTCTACCGCGTGAACGGCGGCAGTACGCAGCGTAAGGGCGTAACGCCGGACATCATGATGCCGACAGGCACGGAAGAGACGGAAACCGGCGAGAAGTTTGAAGATAACGCCTTGCCGTGGGACAGCATCAATGCCGCGACCTACGTGAAAGCGGGTGATATGACGCAATTTGGCCCAGAACTGCTGAAAGCGCATAACGACCGCATCGCGAAAGATCCGGAGTTCCAGTACATCATGAAGGACATTGCACGATTCAATGCCCTGAAAGATAAGCGGAATATCGTTTCTCTGAACTATGCACAGCGTGAGAAAGAGAACAACGAGGATGATGCAACCCGCCTGGCGCGTATCAACGATCGCTTCAAGCGCGAAGGCAAGCCTCTGCTCAAGAAACTGGACGATCTGCCAAAAGATTACCAGGAGCCGGATCCGTATCTGGACGAGACGGTGCATATCGCTCTCGACCTGGCGAATCAGGAAAAAGAGAAACCAGCCGTACAGCCCGCTCCGGCAAAATAACCTCCCAACAGGCACAAGAAATTGTGCCTGTTTCTTTTTGTTCTGCATCCTTCCGTCAGTCAGATTTCCAATTGTGTAAAGTTGTGTCTTTCTGGTGACTTACGCCCGCCGGATGCTTGAAAATAGCCGCAATACCCATACGATGTGGGTAATCGCATAGTGCGTTTTGTTAAACTGAGGTAAAAAGAAAATTATGATGCGAATCGCGCTCTTCCTGCTCACCAACCTGGCGGTCATGGTGGTTTTCGGGCTCGTGCTAAGCCTGACAGGAATTCAGTCGAGCAGCGTTCAGGGTCTGTTGATTATGGCGCTGCTGTTTGGTTTTGGTGGCTCGTTCATCTCCCTGCTGATGTCGAAGTGGATGGCACTGAAATCGGTGGGTGGTGAGGTTATTGAACAGCCGCGTAACGATATGGAACAGTGGCTGATGAACACGGTGGCTCAGCAATCCCGTCAGGCCGGGATCGCCATGCCGCAGGTGGCGATTTACCATGCCCCGGACATCAACGCTTTCGCCACGGGCGCCCGTCGCGATGCGTCACTGGTTGCCGTCAGCACCGGATTGCTGCAGAACATGAGCCGTGACGAAGCCGAAGCGGTTATTGCCCACGAAATCAGCCATATCGCCAACGGTGACATGGTGACCATGACCCTGATTCAGGGCGTGGTGAACACCTTCGTGATCTTCATCTCCCGTATTCTGGCGCAGATCGCGGCAGGCTTTATGGGCGGAAACCGTGATGAAGGTGAAGAGAGCAACGGCAACCCGCTGATCTACTTCGCCGTTTCGATGGTTCTGGAACTGGTATTCGGTATTCTGGCCAGCATCATCACCATGTGGTTCTCCCGCCACCGTGAATTCCACGCGGATGCCGGCTCGGCGAAGCTGGTTGGTCGTGAGAAGATGATTGCCGCGCTGCAGCGTCTGAAAACCAGCTACGAGCCGCAGGAAGCGAATAGCATGATGGCCTTCTGCATTAACGGTAAATCCAAATCGCTGAGCGAGCTGTTTATGTCTCACCCGCCGCTGGATAAACGTATCGAAGCGCTGCGCAGTGGGGAATATCTGAAGTAACGCTAAGAACTCTAATAAGCCGGGCAGGAGAACACTCAGCCCGGCTTTTTTTATGCCTGAACCCTGGGCTGGGTCACGCGCAGGCCGCTGACGACCGCCGCGAGCGAGGCAAGGGCTCCCGCGGTGAGAAGCGCAACATGGTTGCCGTTTTGCCCGGCGAGGTTAAACATCAGGGCGACCAGGGCTGCGCCGCTGCTTTGTCCCAGAAGGCGCGCGCTCCCCAGCATGCCGCTGGCACCACCGCTGCGATGGCGCGGCGCGGAGGTGATGATGGTGTGATTGTTAGGGGACTGGAACAGGCCAAACCCAGCGCCGCACAGGATCATGCGCCAGATGATGTCCAGATCGGTTGGCGATGACGGTAGCAGAGCCAGCGCGAATAGGCCTGTCGCCATCACCGCAAGCCCCAATGCTCCCAGTAAACCGGCATGGACGCGTTCAATTAAGTAACCTGCCAGCGGCGCCATCACCATGGTCGCTAGTGGCCAGGGGGTTAACAGCAGGCCGGTCTCCACTTCTGAACGGCCGATCACGCTCTGCAGAAAGAAGGGCAGAGAAACCAGAGCCAGCATTTGGGCGCAGAACGAGCAGACAGACGTGCAAATGGAGAGGGAAAAGAGGGGAATACGCAGCAGATCCACCGGCAGTAAAGGCACGGGGAGAGTGAGCTGGCGGCGAACAAAGAAGAAGCCGATCGCCAGCAGGGCGATGAGCTCCGCGGCGGTAAGCATCAGAGACTGTCCCTGCGCAAAGCCGCTCAGCGCCGTAATCAGCAGGCCAAAGGTCAGGGCATTCATCACTGCACTCGCCACATCGAAGCGCGGCATGGTGCTTTTAGGGCCGTTAGCGGGAAGAAAGCGCAGGGCAAAGAATATAGCGACAATGCCCAGCGGCACGTTAATAGCAAACAGCCATTGCCATGACGCAACGGAAAGGATCGCCGCCGCAATAGTCGGCCCGGCGGCGGAAGAGACGGCGACAATAAACGAGTTTATCCCCATGCCGCGCCCCAGATGACGCTGGGGATAAATTAAGCGGATCAACGCCGTGTTTACGCTCATGAGCGCCGCGCCGCCAAAACCCTGCGCGATGCGGGCAAGCGTCAGGGTATGCAGCGAATCTGAAAGGGCGCATAGCAAGGACGTGAAGGTGAAAACCACCAGACCGCACTGATACACCCGACGGTAACCGAACATATCGCCCAGGAAAGAGAACGAGAGCAGGGAAACCACAATCGCAATCTGATATGCGTTAACGATCCATATCGAACTGGCGGGAGAGGCATGCAGGTCGCTGGCGATGGTTGGCAGGGCAACGTTCGCGATTGCGCCGTCAAGGACGGCCATTGAGATACCGATAATGATGGTCGCTATAGCGCCATACCGCTGGGGTAAAGGCAGGCCATCGGAAAGGGTCTTTTCCATTAGGATTAAAAAAGCTCAGCGTGAAATTATTCTCAGGATAACTATTTTAGCATTGTTACAGCCGCGATATGTCGCAGATTTGTAACGAAGTAAACGCGGATTGATTGCAGGTGACATGACGGGAACTTATAATAAAAACCGGTTCTGATTTTTATAAAACACTCTCTATGAGGTGGTAAATGGCTATTGCGGATTTGGATAAACAGCCAGATTCTGTTTCTTCCGTGCTGAAGGTGTTTGGCATCTTACAGGCGCTGGGGGATGAGCGTGAAATAGGTATTACAGAGTTGTCGCAGCGCGTGATGATGTCTAAAAGCACCGTATATCGCTTTTTACAAACCATGAAGTCGCTGGGCTACGTTGCCCAGGAAGGCGAATCTGAAAAATACTCTCTGACGCTCAAGCTGTTTGAGCTGGGCGCTCGTGCGCTGCAAAATGTTGACCTGATCCGCAGCGCTGATATCCAGATGCGTGAAATCTCTCGCCTGACCAAAGAGACCATCCATCTCGGTGCGCTGGATGAAGACAGCATTGTTTACATCCATAAAATCGACTCCATGTACAATTTGCGCATGTACTCGCGCATTGGTCGTCGCAACCCGCTCTACAGCACCGCGATTGGTAAGGTTCTGCTGGCCTGGCGCGATCGTGAGGAAGTGAAACAGATCCTCGAAGGCGTGGAATACAAGCAAAGTACCTCGCGAACCATTACCAGCACAGACGCGCTGTTAACGGTGCTCGATCGCGTACGCGAGCAGGGGTATGGCGAAGATAACGAAGAGCAGGAAGAAGGGCTGCGCTGCATCGGCGTTCCGGTGTTTGACCGCTTTGGCGTAGTAATCGCGGGCTTAAGTATCTCCTTCCCAACCTTACGCTTCTCCGAAGAGCGCCTGCATGAGTATGTGGCTATTCTGCACACTGCCGCACGTAAGATTTCTGAACAAATGGGTTATCACGACTACCCGTTTTAATCTCTGATCGCATAAAAAAACGCCGCATCTGTTGCGGCGTTTTTTATATCAGTCATGTCACCGGCTGATTAGCCATTATCAATCACGACGGATGTCTTTCGCAGGACCGGACAGTTGGTCAAGCCAACGATCCCGCTGTCAGTATGCAAATATTGCGCAGTGCTCACGCCCTGTGCCGTTAAATATTTACATTGAATCCCTAACCCGGCTGCGTTTTCGGTGCTTCCAACAAGCACGCCATAACCCGTGAGCAGAAGGCCAATCCAGACGATAGCCAGTGCAATAATTGTTCGAATAATGAAGCGCATCATTAACCTCTTTTGTCGTTGTTATCATAAAGCTAGCGTAAATGGTTTACACGATGAAACAAGTGCAGGATTCTGAAAAAAGTGCGATGGCGGTACAGTTAGCCCTTGTTTAAGATAAGCGTGTTAACCTCGTTACATCAGGTTTTTAGACGGAGTGTGGAGTGAAAAAAATACGCTGGGTAATTCTGATTATCGTGCTGATAGCGTGCGTGGTGTTATGGACGCAGACGATCAATGTGATGTGCGATCAGGATGTACAGTTTTTTAGCGGCGTTTGCGCAATCAATAAGTTTATTCCGTGGTAATACGCATTTTTTCTCAAGGTGATTTCCTTCCTTCGCGCCAGTGGTAAAATAGACGTTTTTATTGAGGTGGTGAAATGGGTGAGTTACTGAATTCAGGGCTGCTGAATATGGCATCCCTGATGATTTCTTTGGTTGTTCTGCTTGTGGGCCTGGTCATTTGGTTTTTTGTGAACCGCGCCAGCTCCCGTACTAACGAGCAGATTGAACTGCTGGAAGCGCTGCTCGATCAGCAAAAACGTCAGAATGCGCTGCTACGCCGTCTGTGTGAGGCTAACGAACCGGAAGAGAAAGACGCGCCGAAAGACGCGGTCGCTGAAGAAAGCAAAGACGAAGACGACTTTATCCGCCTGGTGGCTGAGCGTTAATCTTTTTATGCTGGGAGGTGGCTGTGGTTTGGAAAAATCCCTGGTATGACCCCTCCCTGAAACATCACACCCCGAACGGTTTTCGTAATACCGATCCTGTCGGACATCAACCCGGCGATCTTGACCGTTGGCGCAAAGCGCGTAAAGAGGCCGGTTTACCGAAGCCACCCGCGCTGGGCTATGAAGACTTTATCCAACAGTGGTGGCAACCGGTTGAGCTTACGCAACCTCATGAAGATGGGGTATGGTGGCTGGGACACGCGAGCGTAATGCTGCAGCTGGACTGCAATATCATCCTTACCGATCCGGTTTTTTCACAGCGCGCTTCTCCACTCCCTTTCCTGGGACCCCAGCGCAAAACGCCTCCCGCGCTGTCAGTCTGTCAACTCAATCAGCTTGATGCGGTCGTCATCTCCCATAATCATTACGATCATCTTGATGACGCGACCATTCGCCGTATTCTCAAGCGCTTCCCCGAGGTCAGTTTTTTTGTTCCGCTGGGCCTGGCCGACTGGTTTCGCCGCCGGGGGGCAAAACGCGTGGTTGAGCTCGACTGGTGGCAGAGCTTCACCTGGCAGGGGATGACGCTGACCGCCGTACCGGCACAGCACTGGAGTATGCGCACGCCATGGAACCGCAATCGCTCATTATGGTGCGGCTGGGTTATGGAAGGTCGACATCATCGTTTCTGGTTCAGCGGAGATACGGGGTATTCGCCTGAACTGCTATTGATACCTGAACGCCTTGGCCATATCGATGCTGCCGCGTTACCAATAGGTGCCTATGCCCCACGATGGTTCATGGCTGTCCATCATATGGATCCGCAATCTGCGGTGGCATTGTGGCAGCAGCTGGGTTGTCCTCTGGCGTTTCCCATTCACTGGGGCGTGTTTGAACTGGCAGATGAAGCCCTCGATGAACCTGTGCGGGAGTTAACTGACGCGCTAGATAATTTAGCGCCAGTTAATCATTCTTTCAGGGTACTGAAAGTTGGTGAATATTTATCCTTATAAGCGAAGCGATAACGTAGTGCATATATTCTGTATGTAAACGCGTGCAGGAATGTTTTATTTTTATCGAAACGTTTTGCTTGCCTTCTTTTGATGCAGAGTCATAAAAATTTCATTATTTTGGTGCATAACACTATTTAATAGTTGGTGCATTTTAATACAGTTCGGCGCGGGTTATTAACAGTGTTTTTTCTCTGAAACAATTTGGTCGCGTTACAATGATTTAAGCATAAGTTTTCACAAATTGTTCTAAGGAAGGTGCGAATAAGCAGGTCATTTCTTCCCAAGCTGACTCGCTGATTAAAATTTCGCGGATCTGGGCCGATTTTTTTCCCGCAAACACATCGAATCAGCCTATTTAGGCTATTTTTTCCACCATTTCTGGCGTTATTTCAGGTTTTTACTGAGATCTCTCCCTCTGACGTATCATTTGGTCCACCCGAAACAGGTTGGCCAGGGTGAATAACATCGCCAGTTGGTTATCGTTTTTCAGCAGCCCCTTGTATCTGGCTTTCACGAAGCCGAACTGCCGCTTGATGATGCGAAACGGGTGCTCCACCCTGGCACGGATGCTGGCTTTCATGTATTCGATGTTGATGGCCGTT